>CAYZUL010000009.1:0-55399 GCA_964481895.1 uncultured Nitrospirota bacterium
AAGGAAGTAGGCAAGGACGACTTGACCCGCCACGACAAATGGCTCTGTATGATGGTTCCACGATTGCGTTTACTCCGCGAACTACTTGCCGAAAAAGGTGTAATATTCATTTCCTGCGATGACAATGAGTTGAGCTCACTTCTATCATTGATGAATGAGCTTTTGGGCGAAGGAAACCATGTCGGTGTTATAATCTGGCGAAACGTCACTGATAACAACCCTACTAATATCGCAATAGAGCATGAATATGTCGTTTGCTATGCCAAACAAAAAGACCATATTGATGCTGTTTGGAAGTCAAAACTCTCGGCAGTAAAAGAACAACTAGTCAAGATTGGCAATGAGCTTAACAAACAGTTTAAGAAACAGGACGAGCTGCAGGCCGCATATACAGACTGGTTTCGTGAGACTAAACGTTACTTAGGCCAGCTTGACCGTTATAAGTATATTGATAAAGATGGCGTCTATACTGGCAGCCAAAGTGTTCACAATCCAGGCAAGGAAGGCTATCGGTATAACGTCATACATCCTACAACGAAAAAGCCATGCAAACAGCCGTTAATGGGCTACCGCTTTCCTGAGCCAACGATGAAAGACCTTCTCGATAAAGGCAAGATTCTCTTTGGTGAGGATGAATCGAAAATCATAGAACTTAAGGTTTATGCAGAGGGATTTGAAGACAAGCTTCCAAGTGTAATTGAACTTGATGGTCGCCTTGGCGCGTATGACCTTAGAGAACTTTTTCCAGAGAATAAAAAGACTTTTAACAATCCAAAACCAATTCAATTGCTGAAAACCATTTTGTCCTATGTCCTGAATGATGGTGATTTGGTTCTCGACTCCTTCGCCGGTTCCGGCACTACCATGCACGCCGTTATGGACTTGAACAAGGAAGACGGCGGAAACCGCAAGTGTATTATGATCCAAATGACCGAAGCAACAGAAGCCGAGCCAAAGAAAAACATCTGCAAGGACATTACCCGCGAACGGGTAAAACGCGCCATTGATAAATACGGGTATGATTCAGGCTTTCAATATTTCAAGGTTGGTATCCCCATAGATGCGGAAACCCTTCTTTCCGGCAAGCTGCCTACCTTCAAGCAGTTCGCTGAATATGTGTATTACCTCTGCACAGGCGAAAGCCTGAAAAACAAGTCCGCCGTAAATGTAAAGTCTTATTTCGTGGGAGAACACGGCAATTCAGTCATTTATATGGTGTTCAAACAAGACTTTGATGAGCTTACCCGCATGGCACTCAATTTGACTCTGGCCGAAAAAATCATTGCCGAACATCCGAAGAAAAAAATCATCGTGTACGCCCCAGCCTGCTTCCTTGAAGAGGACTACATGAAAGAAAAGAATATTGATTATGTCGGCATTCCGTATAATCTCTTTCGGCGTGCGGGAGTGTAGCCATGTTTCTGAACAAATATCAGGTCAAGGTTGTTTCTGAATTAAAGGCGTTTTACGGCAAGTCGCGGGAAACAAAGGACGCGTTCGATACCGCCCGTAAAGCCCTTCCGGCGGAAATGCGCCATACCCTGAACTGGGTACAGACGACATTTCAGACTGCCGGAAAGGAATACAAAGACCGCTGCACTAACGGACTTGGTGAATACTATCCGCGCGTTATCATGAAAGTGCCGACTGGAGGGGGCAAGACGCTTCTTGCAGTTGAAGCGATCCGCGAATACCAGAACCTCTTCGCCCGCAAGCGCACCGGGCTTGTTGTCTGGATTGTACCCAGTGAAACCATTTATTCCCAGACCGTGCAGAAACTCCGCGACAAGGCAAACCCCTTGCGCCAGCTTCTTGATCAGGCAAGTGGAAACAAAACCCTGATTCTTGAAAAAGGCCAGCGGCTTACAACGCACGACATTCAAGAAAACCTTGTTATCCTGTTCGTGATGATCCAGTCCATCAGCCGTCAGAACGGCAAGGAGGCCCTCAAGGTGTTTCAGGATTCCGGCGGGTTTGAAAGTTACTTCCCGTCAGATAACCGATATGACCTCCACGCGGAACTAATCAAGGAGTGTCCGAACCTCGATCTGCTTTCTGAAATCGGACCGATCATCCGTACAAGCCTTGGAAATGCCATCCGCCTCTCGAAACCGTTTATCATCATTGATGAAATCCATAAAGTCTTTTCCGATATGGCGCGTAAAACCATTGACGGGCTCAATCCTGAAATGGTTCTCGGTCTCACCGCCACGCCAAAAGCGGAAATGAATATCCTTGTTACCATTACCGGGCTTGAACTAAAAGACGCGGATATGATCAAGCTGGATATGCACATTATCCCGCCATCTGGTCGTAAAGAAGACGATTGGAAGTCTATGCTTCGTGAAATCAAGGTACACCGTGACACTCTCGAAAAGAAAGCCAATAAATATCGGCAAAATACAGGGTTATACATTAGACCTATTGCGCTTTTGCAGGTCGAACGAACTGGAAAAGACCAGCGTGGTAAAGGTTTTGTTCATAGTCACGATGTGAAAGATTTTTTACAAGAGATGGAAATAAATCCTGATGAAATAGCCATAAAGTCAAGTTCACAAAATGATATTGAAGATATTAACCTTTTCTCTCAAGACTGCAATATCCGTTACATTATTACCAAAGAGGCCCTTCGGGAAGGCTGGGACTGCTCTTTTGCGTACATTCTCGGAATTATTCCTAATGTGAATTCAGATACTGGCATTACCCAACTTGTCGGACGTATCCTACGCCAGCCCTTCGCCAGAAAAACAGGCGTAAATGAACTGGATGAAAGCTATGTCTATTATTCCAAAGGCGATACCCGGTCAATTCTTGAGAAGGTTGACGCCGGATTCAAAAACGAAGGACTTGAAGACCTTATTTCTAAAATCAAAGTTGAAGGCAACGACACTATCAACCCCTCCAAAAAAGTGAAAATTCGCAAGGAATTTAAGAGCAAGTTTGAAAGCGCCTTTTATCTGCCCGTTTGGGTAATGATGGACAAGGGAGACAGGAAGCGCCGCTTTTCTTATGAACTCGATATTAAACCATTTATAGATTACTCATCATTCACCGTGAATAATGAAGTTATTGACCGACTGAAATCTTCATTCAGCAACGAGACAAAAGAACGGCGGTCAATAATTGTAACGTTGGATGCAGACAGCAAAGTGGCTACCAAGTATGCGCATTCAGAAATCAACGGAAAGAAAGAAATCAATATTGATTATCTGACCCGTCGATATGCTGAATTAACAGAAAACCCGTTCTATGCCAGAAAAATGGCCTATTCTCACACCGAAACACTGATTAAAGAAATCGGGAAGGAAAAGGTAGAAGCCCACTTCGGTTATATCTTGGCATTTCTCTACAAACTTCTTTCCGAAGTAAAGACAAAGGGAGAAGAAAGCCTTTTTCTTGAATATCTCAATGCGAAGAAGATCGTGCTTGCTGTTTCAAATGATCCCGATCTTGGCTTCAAGATACCCGATGAGGACAATATCGTTGTCGGGCGTATTCCTAACCCCTATAAGTATTACCTGTTTGAAGATGTTGATCTTACCTCGATGAATAGCCTTGAACAAAAAGTCGGGGATATTATCGATAAGCAGGAAAAGATTCTCTGGTGGTTCCGCAATAAAGTTTTAAGAAATTGGTATTCCATTCAAGGTTGGCAGGAATACAAACTACGACCGGACTTTGTTGCCGCTAAAAAGAAAGAAAATGGCGGGCTTGAACTTGTTTATATACTTGAAAGCAAGGGCGAGCACTTGACTGGAAATCCAGACACGGTTTACAAGCAGAAGGTCATGAACATCATGACTGAACAGAAAAAACAAAAGGCCATTTATCACTATGAGCAGACGGAACTTCCGTTCGGTCAGGTAAATGAAAATGTGGAATTCTATCTCGTGGAACAGGGCAAGGAAGAAGAAGACTTGAAAAAGTTTCTCAAATGAGAATGCAAATCAGGATAAATCAGGGATACAGAACATGACCCAATACGACCTCTACAAACTCCTCAAAGAAGAACTCAGGAACGGCTCCAACGACCTTGTTACACGGCCCACAGGCCAGATTGTTAGAGAACGGATTGAGAGGGATATTAAAAAAGAAGATGACGCGACTGTGATTGCCCTGGATTTTTCAAAGATAGGGATAGTTGACTATTCGTGCGCCGACGAGATTGCAGCAAAGCTCATATCAAGGCTTATAAGCGGCGAATACGGTGACAGGTATATTGTGTTTACAGGTCTCAACGAGAACCAGAAGGAAAATATTGAAGTAGCGTTAGAGAGGAAAGGGCTTGCCGTCATTGGCTGGATGAGAGATAAAGAAAAGGTTCTTATGGGAAACCTGAATAAATATCTCAGGGACACCTTGAATTTAATCGTGAAGAAGGAGAAGATTACGGCCAAAGAGCTTTCGGAAGAAATGAAGCTTGAGCCCAATACCAGCGGGATGAGACTCTTAAATCTGTACAAGAAGAGGCTTGTTAGACGTGGTGAAGCGATCCAAGACGGGGGAAAGGTCTGGTCGTATGAGAGAATTTAAGAGGAGAAAGAGGAAATGAACATGAAAAAGATAAAAATTATGTACAAAATCATCGGGGACGTTGTTTCGAATTGATCCATTAACTGTAGCTGATGATCGGCGGTTAGCAGTTGATAAAAAAAATACTATTGACAGTCAGTCCGAATATGGTATCTTATTTGGACAAGGAGGTATCCAGATGAAAGTATCGTCAGATATAAAGCCGATTTCTTACCTTAAAGCTCACGCCGCTGATATCCTAAACCAAATTAATGAAACTCATCGCCCATTAATCATAACCCAAAATGGAGAGCCAAGGGCAGTTCTGCAAGATCCTGATAGTTATGACAGAATGAGGAATGCCATAGGTATTCTTAAGCTCATTTCCCAAGGCGAAGAAGACATTAAACTTGGTAGAAATAAGGCGCAAGAAGAAGTCTTTAAGGATATTGAAATGTTATTAGCAACAATAAAAAGCAAATGAGTGCTCCATACAAAGTTCAATGGGCAAGTGTTGCGGAAGAGGACTTGAAAGGCGTTATTGAATATATTGCAGAAGATAGTCTTGCCAACGCCATAGATGTATTTAAAAAAATAAAGGAAAGAGCCGTGGGGCTTTATCAGTTTCCCGAAAGAGGTCGTATTGTCCCTGAACTTAAAGATCATGGGATTGCACTCTACCGCGAGCTTATAGTTACCCCATGGAGAATAATTTATAGAATTGCGGACAAGACAATATATGTTTTGTCAGTCTTAGATTCTCGTCAAAATGTTGAAGATATCTTATTGAAACGATTTTTAAAGTAAATAAATTATCGCTCAAGCGAACACGGGAAAAACCTCGTAATTTGTTATGCCCGGAAGATTTGTGATAGTATCTAACCCCATTGGATTAGACCTCCAGTAATAAGTCTGACTTTTTTTACTTAACGTGCTTATCTGTGAAGTCTGCTGCTAATACATTTTTTAGGACTAAAAGAAAGGGATTGAAAAACTATGAGCAATGAACCTAATAAGGTTATCTACTCCATGATCGGGGTAAGCAAATATTATGACAAGAAGGCGGTCTTGAAAGACATCTACCTATCCTATTTCTATGGGGCAAAGATCGGGGTGCTCGGTCTTAACGGTTCAGGAAAAAGCTCCCTTTTGCGTATCCTTGCCGGAAAAGATAAAGAGTTTAACGGAGAGTCCGTCATCGCCCCGGGTTACACTGTAGGTATGTTTACCCAGGAGCCGGAACTGGATGAAAATAAGACAGTACGGCAGATCGTGGAAGAAGGTGTGCAGGATATAGTGGATGCGCTTCATGAATACAATAGGATCAATGAGAAATTTGCAGAACCTATGTCAGATGATGAGATGGCCAAACTTATTGAGCAGCAGGGAAAGATTCATGAAAAACTTGATGCCATGGATGCATGGGAACTTGATTCCCGTCTTGAGATGGCTATGGATGCGCTGCGCTGTCCTCAGGGAGATGCGGCTGTTAATCTCCTCTCAGGCGGGGAAAAACGGCGGGTGGCCCTTTGCAGGCTGCTCCTTAAGAAACCGGATATCCTGCTGCTTGACGAGCCTACCAATCACCTCGATGCCGAGTCTGTGGCATGGCTTGAACATCACCTAAAGACATATCCAGGAACTGTCATTGCAGTAACCCATGACCGATATTTTCTCGATAATGTAGCAGGCTGGATATTAGAACTCGACAGGGGGAAGGGGATTCCATGGAAAGGGAACTATTCTTCCTGGCTGGAACAGAAGAAGAACAGCCTTAAGCAGGAGGAAAAGACAGAGAGCGAGAAGCAGAAGACCCTCCAGCGCGAGCTTGAGTGGATTCAGATGTCTCCAAAGGGACGTCATGCAAAATCAAAGGCACGTATCAACTCTTATGAGGAGATGCTCCGCCAGGATACTGAAAAGGGGTTAAAAGAGATGGAGATCTATATCCCTCCCGGTCCAAGACTGGGTAATATAGTCATTGAGGCCAATAATGTAAGCAAGGCATTCGGTGACAATATCCTAATGGAGGGAATGACATTCTCCCTTCCTCCGGGCGGTATTATAGGAATCATCGGACCGAACGGGGCAGGAAAGACCACGCTTTTCCGGATGATCATTGGCCAGGAAAAGCCTAACTCAGGGACATTTAAGATAGGAGAAACCGTAAAACTGGCACATGTTGACCAGAGCCGCAATATCCTCGATCCGAATAAGTCTCTATGGGAGGTCATCACCGACGGGTTGGATGTTGTTCCACTTGGAAAAAGGCAGGTCAACTCCCGTGCCTATGTCGCCCGATTCAATTTCTCTGGTAGTGACCAGCAGAAAAAGGTTTCGATGCTGTCCGGAGGCGAAAGAAACCGCGTCCATCTGGCCCGCATGCTGAAGGAAGAGGCCAATGTCCTCCTGCTTGATGAGCCTACCAATGATCTGGATGTAAACACCATGCGTGCACTGGAAGAGGCGCTTGAGAATTTTGCAGGCTGCGCTGTAGTCATCAGCCATGACCGCTGGTTCCTCGACCGTATCGCTACACATATACTTGCGTTTGAGGGTGACAGCAAGGTGGTCTGGTTCGAGGGAAACTACTCTGAATATGAGGCAGACAGAAAGGCCCGTCTCGGCGCTGCAGCAGATCAGCCACATCGCATTAAATACAGACATCTGACCAGAGGGTGATAGGCCGGGAAGCGATAAAAACAACTTCGTAAAAAGTCGGGTGCCCTCTGGGCGTGTGGCGTTGTACTTCATTATTGAACCGGGTATAATTCCAACATAGAAACAGATATGAATTATAGCAGGAGGTATCACTATGGGGTTTAGACCGTTACAGGATTGGGTACTGATAGAACAGGCGGAGACTAAGGAAAAAACTGCTGGGGGGCTGATCATCCCCGACGCTGCCAAGGAGAAACCTGCAGAAGGAAGGGTACTGGCCGTGGGGAAGGGACACTGGGAGGCACCGGAAAAGAAGCGGGGAAGTAAACCCAAAGGGAAGGATGAAAAGGTCTTCAAGTCCACGGAGATCAAACCGGGTGATAATGTCCTCTATGAAAAATATGGAACTGTAAAAATTGATGTGGACGGCAAGGAACTCGTTCTCGTCCGCGAGTCCGACGTCCTGGGCTGTGTGGAGTAAGAAGATCATTTAGGTTTTCAACTTGATCGAGCAGTCCATACTCAAAGGAGTCCTCTGGATAGGCTGTACCCATGAAAACTTTTACAGAGACCTCAAACAATATATAAAGGGACAGATATAAATATGGTAACCAGAATAACAGCAGAAAAGGTTTATAATGAAATATTAGAAATGCCCGTAAAGGAAAGAGAGAAACTTTTCACCGTTATAGGAAGGCAAGGTTTTGAAAAAGGGGTTTATACGCATGATGAGGTGTTTGACGATATAAGGCAGTCCCCTTTTACAATAAAAGATGCAGCGGATTATCTTGAGGTCGCGGAGATAACTGTCAGGAGATGGGTAAAGCAAGGAATTATAAAATTTAAAAGAATCGGCAAAAATATAGTGTTTGACGCAGATGATCTTAAATCTTTTAAGAAGAAAGCCTGAACAATTTAATTTATTCGTTCGGCTTAAATTGCTGCAATTTAAGCAAGAGTCAAGCTGAGGTGAATTAGTCTTGGATATTTGTCAATCGGAGCTAGAACAGAAAAAATCACATATGAACGATCAGATAAAAAGAGAGGCATCGCGCCGGCGGACGTTTGCGATTATTTCACATCCGGACGCCGGAAAAACAACTTTGACCGAGAAACTTTTGTTGTATGGCGGTGCTATACAACTTGCCGGATCGGTGACGGCGAAAAAGAAACAGCGGGAAACCGCATCCGATTGGATGGAGCTTGAAAAGAAACGCGGGATCTCTATCTCTTCAACGGTTCTTCAGTTTGATTACGAGAACTACCGGATGAATTTGCTTGATACTCCCGGTCATAAAGATTTTTCAGAAGATACCTATCGCGTATTAATGGCTGTAGATGCCGTGATTATGGTGATTGATGCCGGGAAGGGAATTGAAAGTCAGACACGTAAACTCTTTGAGATCTGCCGAAAACGCGGCATCCCTATTTTTACGTTTATGAATAAACTTGACAGGCCTGCCAAGTCGCCGTTGGAACTTATAGATCAATTGGAAAAAGTGCTAGATCTGCATGCATTTCCGGTTAACTGGCCCTTGGGATGCGGCGCAGAATTTAAAGGTGTTTACGACCGATTGAAAAAGGAAGTTTATCTTTTTGAGCGGGTGCCCGGAGGGGCATATAAAGCGCCTGTTTCTGTGCGAGACCTTTCCGATCCCTCGGTAAAAGATATTCTGTATGAGCAAACGTATCGTGAAGTTGTCGAAGAGTTAGAGATGTTGGACGGCGCTCATGGCGGGTTTGACATTAATGCCGTGCTCCATGGGAAAACAACGCCTGTTTTTTTCGGGAGTGCTGCCAATAATTTCGGCGTAGAGCATCTTCTAAAGGGATTTTTGGAATACTCCTCAGAACCGCTTCCCAGAAAAGCAAAGAAAGGTTTGATCCCTCTGGATCATCCGGCTTTTTCCGCATTTGTTTTTAAAGTCCAGACGAACATGAATCCTTTGCACCGGGATCGTGTGGTATTTGCCCGGGTTTGTTCGGGAATATTTTATCGTGACATGCCGGTATATCACGCCCGGTTGGGAAAAGAAATACATTTATCCGACCCTTACAATCTTTTTGGCCGCAGCAGGGAAGCTATAACCGAGGCGTTTCCCGGTGATATAATAGGTTTTGTTACAAAAATGGATTTTCGTGTCGGAGACACGATCAGTATTGACCCTCTCCTGGTTTTTGAGGAAATTCCAAGGTTTGCGCCGGAATGTTTTGCTTTTTTACATAACACATTATCCTCAAATTATAAACCTTTCCGAAAGGGTTTGGACCATCTTCTTGCTGAAGATATTGTTCAGGCCTTTTTTCTTCAAAACTCAAGTCATACAACGCCTCTTTTAGGGGCGGTAGGGCCTTTGCAATTTGAGGTTATGCAGTACCGTCTCAAAGACGAATATAAGGCCGAATCCAGACTGGAAATGATGGAGTGGAAGATTTTAAGATGGCTTAAGTCCTCTTTAGAGGATAAAGATTTAAGACAACGTTTGCCTCAGGAAGCGGAATTGGCTACAGACGATCAAAACCGAAGGGTTATGCTTTTTTCAACCGACTGGTCTTTGCAATATTTCTCAGAAAAAAATCCTTTAATAACATTTTTTGATACCCCTCCCGTTGACACATAATTGTTGTTGTTATAACATAACATGTAAAAGGAATACTTTAAAAGAAGAGGTATAATATGTCTATAGTAAGGGCAACCATAAAAGGTCAGGTAGTTATCCCTGCTGAGATACGCAGGAAATACCATATCACGAAAGGAACAAAGGTAATTATTATTGATAAGGATGGCGAGATTATCCTGAAGCCTTTACTCAAGGAGCCTGTTAAAGAGGCAAGAGGTAGATTCAAAGGCGGGGATTCTGCCCTGAAAGTTCTTATAGAAGACAGAAGGGAAGAGGCGAAACATTGAAAGGATTTATTCTGGATAGCTATGCCCTTATTGCCTATCTTGAGGATGAGCCTGGAGCAGACAAGGTTGAACGGATTTTAGAGCAGGCGGAAAAAGATAGAGTAACCCTTGCAATGAGCATTATCAACTGGGGCGAAGTCTATTATTCCATGTATCGTTCAAAGGGAGAAGAAAAGGCAGAAGAAGCCCTCCTTATCATGGAGCAATTGCCCATCAAGCTTATTGAAATAGATAAAAATATTGCCTATCAGGCGGCAAGATTAAAGGCAAACCATTCTATCGCCTTTGGCGATTGTTTTGCCGCTGTCCTTGCCATGAACATGGATTATCTTTTGCTTACAGGAGACAAGGAATTTAAGAAGCTGAGGGATAAGGTTAAGGTTGAATGGATATGAGAATAGGAAATGGGGAAAGCATTCCTCGCCCACCAAATAGACCTGCCTCATGGCCCATGGTTGTCCATGAGGCAGTAAGCGTGACAAAGCCAATTATACCTTTTAACGACTACGCCAAGGGCAGTAAGAACATTCTCTCTGTCCTGATAGTCAGCGAATATCTTGTTTCGCGCATTGCCCCGCGAGGTGACGTGATAAACCGCATCAGGATATTCTATCCTTAAGACCCTTGCCATAAACACACCATATGATATTTCAAGACTTGAACCTATGTCCTGACCCCGGAGGAGTATATCCAGATATCTTTTATTATCCTCCTTGTCATTAAACACATCCTGACGGTTGTTCCCTCGTGTCTGTATATGATAGATATGCTCTTTGGGAGCTACTCTTGCTGTCCTCGGCATGTTTGGAATATATCCTCTCCTGCCACTTTCGTCAATTAAAGAGAACCGTTGTTCATCCCCTTGAAATTTGAAATTTTCATTCACCTTCTACTCATCATCCATCGGTTCCGCAACGTCATCCCATTCTGATCCCTCTTTTTGATCCTCCCACGGATCAGGTTCATCGGAGACATCGGTCCAACCAGAAGCGGCAATGACATTACTTATTCGTTTCTTAGCTCGTCTGAATGCACCTTCAATTGCTTTTTCGCCCAGCATTTTCATCACCTCCTTTCTTTAAACTTTCAACCTTTTCTTTTAGAAAAGAGAAGATCATCTTACGAGTTTCACAATAGTAATATTTTCCATTAATTCCACCAACTCTATGTATTGTGCAACCATTGTGACAAGCCTTTTGCCATTCACAGACTGCACAATCAGGATGAAGAGAATTTATATTTTCTGCATATTTCAACCTTGCGGGGCTATTTAGAATGTCTAAAAGCGATTGTTGGGATAGGTTACCGATTAAAAGTTCGGGGCGATTTGAAAGTCTGTCGCACGGATACACTCTTCCATCATACTCAAGACAAAAAAACGATGTGCAGGTACCATTGAAAGTACAATTTGGAGCTTTTTTCCCAAATACGCCGGCGATAAAGTTTTCAATCTCGCGTATCCGAAGCTTAGGATCATCTTGAACCAACCAGAGATCAATGCAGGTAATAAGGAATTGTGTCAGTTCTTCATTTGTAATATTCTGATTCTGCATAGCTTCATTCATGTGTTCGACATCAAAATATGTGTTAATACCCCATCCCTTGGTGCCGAGAGTATTTATGAAAAAATCGAAATCCTCTTTGACACGATTCACATTGTCATGGGTAAGGGTTTGAATAAACCCCGGCTCGATCCCATGTCTGCGCAGAGTTTCTACTCCATTCATCACTTTATCGAAAGAACTTTTGCCTCCATAGTTCTTTCGAAAGCGATTATGGCTTTCTTTACCGCCATCAAGGCTTATTCCAATCTTAAAGTTATATGCCTTAAAAAATCTAGCCCAATCTTCATCTAGGAGGGTGGCGTTGGTTTGGATAGTGTTTTTGACTGTTTGATCCTTTTTACGGTTCTTTGTCTGAAGATCGATTATCTTTTGGAAAAAAGGTAATCCCGCAAGAAGCGGCTCTCCCCCATGCCAGATGAAAACGAGATTTCCAGTGAAAAGTTCCATATACTGCACAATGAACTTTTCAAATAATTTTTCACTCATTACATGAGGAGTTGCTTGATCAAGCGTGTTATAAAAGCAATATTGACATCGAAGATTACAGAAATCACCAACTACTTTTATTATTGGGATCATTATTTATCTTTCTCTTCCTTTCTTATTATTCAGCCCATGATGGAATTATTTCCATCATGGGCTTTGAGTTGTGGTTTTTGTTAAGGTTCTTTTTGGTACCAGATATCAAATGGATCATTTAAATCTGATGACCAATATTTGATTCCCATCATAGGAGAACCTAGGTTCCTGTATGTTCCTGCGTTTTCCAAAATTTGTCCCGTGGCAATGGCTTCAAGAACCTCATCCAATGTAACCTCCTCCTCAACTATTTCTTGCTGGGCATGTAGGGTAATGCAAATGTTCTCTGCCGCAGCCTGAGTGCATATGTGCTTACGCACTGCATCAAGATCGAGAACATCAACTTCATCCATACTATTAGATTCCACAATCGATTCGAGTGTTTGAGAAGTGCCTAGTCTTCGGATATTAACCTCAAGTACTCTACTATCTGCTTAACTGCCTCCTTGATATTCAAATATACCATTAAGAGAATCCTCAAACAAGCTACCATAAATCCGTTTAAATATAGGAGTATTTGAGAAAGGCTAAGCCTTTGGGTGTTAATCTCAAGCACTCTGCTATCTGTCGTTGCGGGCAATCTATTTTTGCTGTGAAAATAGGTTCGCCCCTCTCCCAGGTTCAGGGCAAGGTTAGGATAAGTCGGTTGCAAATCAAAGAATTTGCTATGCGTGCTTCCTGATACGAAAGTGATCAGGCGCAAAAATGTTTGGTGCCTAGGACCAACCGGGTCAGTTTACTTTAAGGGGTCTTAAGCTACCAGTAATTATCGACCCTCTCCCAAACCAAGATGATTATACTATATTGTCATACGTTTTGGTGACTCTTAGAGTCATGGATGTTTACTTATTTTATCCGAGCGACCAATGTTGTATAACCATCGCAGTACAAACGAAGCCTAATAGGGTTTGATAAAAATCGTTTGTGCTGTACTATGCACAGTTTCGCCTACTATAAATTTTTTTGATTGACCCAGAAGCTGATTTTCTAACCTTATCATTATTATCCTTTAATGCTTTGGAAAGAAGAACAATGGTATTCTCATCTCCTATCTCTCCTAATGTTTCAGCAGCACTCATTCTAACTCTCCAGTAATTATCTTCAAGCATATTAACAATTGCAAGGATTGCATTTTTATCATTAATTTTAATTTTGCCAAGCGCCCATACAACTCGCCATCGTACATACCCTTCCTCATCTTTTAAAGTTTCGATTAGTGGAACAATAGCCCTTCTGTCACCAATTCTACCAAGAGCTTTTGCAACATAATATCTTACAGCTGCATTGTCATCTTTCAATGAGATTACGAGGCTCTCAATAGCGCTTTCATCTTCTATTTCGCCAAGTGCTCTAGCTGCATTCATTCTGACCCACCAATGCACGTCTCTTAACAATGCAATAAGCGTCTTAATCGAAGGTTTGCCTATACTTGTAAATGCATCAACTGCATAATATCTGACTTCCCATGAAGTGTCTCTCAAAAAGTCTATGAGCGAATTAATATTATCTGGATTGTCTTGGTCAATAAGAGAAAGAATTTCACCTTTCTTTAAATCATCATTAACATTTTCAAATATTTTTGTTCTATTACACATGTTTGAATACCTAAAATTGAAATTGTACCCCTTCCGTCTCTAAGTAAGGTTTAACTTTTGTAAGGAAAAAAGGAACAGCTGTGCATGCAAGATTGTCTTTAGCCCACAGGTCTCTTTTATTTAAAAATGAAGCATTCGCTCTGCAACCTGTATTACAAATTTTAACAAATATACATCCATTGCATTCCTGGACCTCGGAGACCTTTGTTATTTTGAAATTTTGCAGTTTTTCAGAATACCATATCTCTTGCATATTGCATTCTTTTAAATTTCCAGCTACATAATCTAACAGCAATGCACATGGAGTGACATCCCCATTTGGTTTTATGCAACAAGCATGTGGTTTTCCTTCATAATCGCAAATAAGTGCACTATCATCACTTACCCGTAATTTAGGGAAAATATCTAATCTAAAGAAATGCTCGATTTGTAAGGTAAAATTATCTGAAATATTCCCTTCTCTTCTATCTTTTAGATGAACCTTAATAAGCTCTAAATAAGCAGCAAAGACTTTCAACCAATCCAATCTAAATCTCTCAGAATGATTTAAGTAAGCTCCTATTTCTTTCCCAAGAGCTATTCTCCACATTGAAACCCCAAGGGTCTTAATTAAATAGTACATTTCAAGCAACTGTTCAATATTATCCTTATGTATAACTGTGTTAATAACTACCGGAAATCCTGCCTCAATGGTAAGAAGAATATTTTTAATTACCCTACCAAATATCTTTTCACTCTCTGCTCCAGAGAATCCACGGATATTCATTGCCGTATCGGGCGACGCACCATCAAGACTGATAAAACAATCTAGTTTTGATTTTAGCTTTAAAAATTTATTCAGCATGGAATCACCTATTAAAATCCCATTTGTAAGTATTGAAGAAACAAAAATTTCTTTGGATTCCAAATAATGTAATATATCGAACAAATCTTTTCTTAAAAGAGGTTCTCCACCGCTTATGCCAATTTTAAGGACATTTAACTCGCTTAAATCGTCGATAACTCTGAATGTTTCTTTGGTGTTTAGATCAGGCATATTAGATTCCAAATAGTCTTTTTGATAGCAATGTAAACAGCGAGAATTGCAACGACGGGTTATTTCCCAATGTGCAGACATAAGATGTGGTTCTTTGGAAAGCTTGATAGACAACCTTCGAACTGCTTGAATATCCAACAATGTAATAGCACCTATCTGGACTAACTTTGATAAATATTCTATAATTCTATTATGAGCTTGCTGGCTATAAAGGTTTAAAATTTCACCAACAGATTTTGAGCCGTCACATCTCAACAGAAGCTTGTATTGCGAGGGGAGAAGAACAAGCTTTCTCTTATCACCCCATACATTATATAAAAATTGGCGTGTTTCGGTTCCTTTTAAAGTATATGCTCCGTTAATAATAGGATATTTTTTCTTATCAATTCTAGTGATCGAATCCATATTTACACCTTCTCACTAAAAGATTTTCAATTAATAAATAGGGCAAAGGAAGAACTAGAGAAACAACCAAGGGAATACTTTAATCGTCTCTGTCAACCGGGTGGATCGTCTGTGCCAACCGGGTGAATACCAATTTTTAGCGAAACGTTTTCCTGATGCACTTTAATTTCCGCGCTTTCAAATTCTTCTTTAACTATCGCTTCCTCCATCAATTATCACCTCCTTTCATTAAAGTTTTCTTCCTTTGCCCTAATGCTGCCTTTAAAATTTTAGGCTAATTACACATAACGGACTTCACATCCGAACTATAATTTACTCTGGGGACAGTCCCGATTCTACGACTCCTCTTTGCTCCGTCCGTAAATCTGGGACAGTCCCTTTCAATGCAATGGATTCTTTGTTTATTTCAGGATGTCTTGTAATGACAGATGTATGTTGATTAGCCGATCGTCTGGCTTGCAGGGTAGGGCCTATATGGGTGCCTTCTTCTTTGATGATCATTACCACCCCATAAGGGACATACTGATTTGAAGGAAATTATTATATGCTATGTTAAGTATAACCTGCCGGCGCCTTTTGTCAAGGAATTATTTTCATGGAGGAAAAGACAGAAGGGTCAGGTCTACACCCTTTACAAGATTAATTGGTTCCTGGTATACAATAAGGAATACCTACTTTTTCTATGGAGTATCAGGGCAAGGTATTTTGCGACTATCAGGGCAGATGGAGTGCTGGCAAGAAAGAAGGGGGGGCTGGGGTTTGCTGAAGTTAGTGCATTTCATGAAAAAAGAATTGTTAGTGCCCAGGAAAAAAGGTTAAAAGGGGCTAATGCCCTTCTTGACGTTGACAAGTTCACGATCGACACCGGCATTTCTGACTTTTCGTACCAGCACGATCATTATATTTATGGTGTGTCCAAGAAATGAAACAGGCTGTCTTTGCTGATACTTCGGCATACCTATTTTTGCATGTCCCTATTTTTGTACGCGGGATTTTACACGTAATGATGGCAAAACATTAAAAATCAAAAAATGATGATCTGATAAAAGACGCCCTTACCTCAATCAGGATGATGGTAGAACGGTTTGTTTCGTTGGAGCAGCCATTGCCATCTGAATTTGCATACTCTATGGTACTACTCTATAATACTACTATATCTTAAAGGAGGATGCCATGTCTGTAAAAACTTCTGTAAACATCCCTGATGATATATTTAATGAGGCAAAGAAGCTGTCTGATAATTTCAGTTCTGTTGTTGCTGATGCTCTTAAGGAATATCTCAGGAAGAAAAAGGTCGAAAAGGCGGCAGCCAGTTTCGGCAAATGGGGAAAAAGGGATAAGAGCAGTACGGATATTGTCAATGAGATGAGAAAAGAGGACCGCAGACGCTATGCAAACCGTCCTCATTGATACCGACATTGCCATCGATTATTTAAGAGGTACTGGTTATGCCAGAAATTTTATGTTTGAACTGTGGGACGCAAATACTGCATATCTTAGCATACTGTCAGTGTATGAACTTTACTCAGGCATGAGGGAGGATGAAGTTGAAGATACAGAAGATTTTATTGATGCATGCATAATAGAGGATGTTACCATCGATATAACCAAAAAAGGTGGAGAGACATACAGGCTCAACCGTAAGAGAGGGACTACAATAGCATCCATTGACTGTCTTGTCTATTCAACTGCCGTTATCAGAGGGCACAAGATCGCCACCCGAAATAAAAACCATTATCCAGACAAGAAGATTCTCTTGTCATTACAGATTGACCAGGGTGAATGAAACAGCAGGAGAAGAGGCGATAACCGATTCCAGATGGATAATATAATCATCGATACTCTAAGACATCTCCTTAAGGGATTTCAGTCTCTTTAGTATCCTTTGAAGGGTTTCAATCTCTCCCTCACAACTTTCCCCTGCTCCCCTCATACAATTCATACTCAAGGAGCCTGCATTCTATGGCGCCGTTAAAAAATGGCACTCTTCTCTTTGCTCTCAACCCCACCTTCTTTGCCAGATCAGTATTTCCTGTAAATATATATCCAGTATATCCCCTGCACTTCTGCTTTAAGAAATCGCCGATTCCCTTGTATACATCCTCAAGCTCTTTGACCTTCCCCATTCTTTCACCATATTCTGGGTTGAGGATAATTACCCCGCTGCCTTCCGGAATTGATGTCTCGGAATAATCACATACATCAAATTCAATCAAGTGCTCCACGCCGGCAGTAGCGGCATTGTTCCTTGCTGCCTCAACTGCATCTTTTCTGATATCAGTGGCAATGATCCGGAAATCGAGCCTTTTTTTGGCCTCTTTTTTTGCCTCTGTACGCAGTTCCTTCCAAAGAGATTCATTAAATCCCTTCAGATGCATAAACCCGAAGTTATCCCTTAATATCCCTGAAGCCCTGTTCATGCCTGCCAGGGCGGCCTCTATGGCAAGGGTGCCGCTGCCGCACATGGGGTTGATGAAATGGCCGCTCCCGTTCCATCCTGTAGCCCTGATAACCGCAGCCGCAAGGGTCTCCTGCATGGGGGCATTCATCGGGATCTTTCTGTAGTTGCGTTTGGAGAGGGGTTCCCCCGAGGTGTCAAGATAGATGGAGCAGTCCTCATCCTTCCAGTAGAGGTTTACCACAACCCTGTCTGTATCAGATCCTGAATCAGGACGATGCCCGCACCTCCCCCTGATCCTGTCTACAATCGCATCCTTGCACTTTACATTGGCAAAGAGCGAGGTCTTGATAGTGGGATTATCCACACTGGATGTCACGCAGACATATCCATCCCCGGCAATATACTCCTCCCATGCTATATCCGACACCTCGCGATAGAGTTCATCGGCATCTTTTGCGCTGAATTTCCTGAGGAGAAAGAGGACGCGATGCCCTGTGCGGAGCAGGAGATTCAGTCGGAGTGTATCGTCCATAGTCCCCTCGGTCTCAATGCCGGAAACGGTTTCAGAGGTTATTGGGAATCCCAGCATAAGGAGTTCTTCCCTCAAAAAAGGGGTTATTCCCTTTGCGCAGGTAATCAGGATCTTGTTCTTCCCCAGGCCGATATTTCCTTTTTCTATCTGATGAAACATGAAACTACTTTACCACAAAAAGGAGGAAACCTGCCGGTTGTTAACTGCTGAGGGCGATTTACAATAGATCGAAGATTTGATTGAAAGGGATTCTATCCTCCATGCTGCCAACTTTATAGATAGGTGGGCTAAAACCGCCAGATAATAATTGATCATACATAGATTGACAAGTTTATATCATGATACTACAATACCATCATTAAAAGAAATGGAGGTAATTTATGTCTACGCCCGTTGCAACCAATATAAGACTCCCAGAGGAGGTATTAAAGGCGCTTAAATATAAGGCCATAGAAGAGAAAAAGAGTGTAAACCAGCTAATACGGGAGGCGATAGAGATGTCTCTCGCCGTTGCTGCTCAGCCCGGGAAGCATATAAAAGACCTCTTTGAAGACGTTATCGGAATTGCAAAGTCAGGGATTAAAGACGGATCTACAAAACATGATCGTTATTTATACGGGACAAAGAGATGAAGATATTCATAGATACAGGAGCCTTTATAGCCCTTACAGCCTCAGACGATGACAATCATAAGGAGGCCAGGCCTTCTATAAAAATGCAGTCGAAAAGGGGACCAGATTCGTTACAACAAACTTTGTTGTCTGTGAAACGATGAACTATCTCAGTGCAAGGGTATCGCACCATGTCTCTGTCATCTTCATGGAAAACCTTAAAAAAAGTAGTCTTTTTGAAATAATCACGATAACCCCTTCAATAGAGGACGCAGCTTTTAATATCTTCAGGCAATACACAGATAAGGATTTTAGTTTCACGGATTGCACCAGTTTTTCTATTATGAAGTCTGTTAAGCTAACCAGGGTATTTGCCTTTGATAGGCATTTTGAACAGTACGGTAATTTAAGCCGTTTACCCTGAATTACACACATCAACTTACCGGTAAGCGTTCTAGCCGGAGCCTAAAAAAGCTATTACAGAATCTGCGCATCCTCCTTGCGTAAAAGCGGAACAGCTATCTAAGCAGTGGAGCCGCCTGCAGCAGTTCGTGCGTTTGACACCACACCTCTATTTGTTTATCATGGAGCCATGCTGAAAGAGAAGAGAGTACTCCCGGAATATTACACGCCTATCTATCAGATGGCAGTCACCCAGTTTGAACGGGCCGCATGCAAACTCGATCTTGATCCGAATATTTGGGAGAGGTTTGTAGTACCTAAGAGGGCCTTGATGGTAAGCGTTCCTGTAAGGATGGATGATCTATCTGTAAAGGTCTTCCGCGGGTATCGCGTCCATCATGATAATACCATGGGACCATCTAAGGGCGGGATAAGATACAGTCCCAGTGTAAACTTGGGAGAGGTATGCGCCCTTGCCATGTGGATGACATGGAAGTGTGCGCTTGTGGGTCTCCCCTTTGGTGGAGCCAAAGGCGGTATTGCATGTGATCCCACAGTTATGTCGAGGAATGAACTTCAAAAGATGACAAGGAGGTATACTGCGGAGATCATTCAGATGATCGGGCCGGATGTGGATGTGGTAGCCCCGGATATGGGCACAAACGAACAGATCATGGCCTGGTTTATGGATACCTACAGCCAGTTTAAGGGTTATGCCGTCCCTGAGATTGCTACAGGGAAACCCATCAGCATAGGAGGGTCAGTTGGAAGGACGGAGGCAACGGGAAAGGGTCTTGTTTTTGTCATTATGGAGGCATTCAAATATCTTAAGATAGATCCTGACAAGAAGTCTGTTGCGATCCAGGGGTTCGGTAATGTGGGTTTTCATGCAGCAAGGCTTCTTTATGAAGCAGGCTGCAGGGTAGTTGCCGTAAGCGATGTTAAATCCGGCCTATATAATAAGGACGGGCTGGATATCCCTGCCATAAATGAATACATAAAGAAGAATAAATTTATGGAGGGGTTCAAGGGTGGAGATCACATAAGCAACGAGGATTTACTTGAGATTCAATGTGATGTCCTGATACCGGCTGCCATCTCAGAGCAGATCACTGTAGAAAATGCAGGCAGGCTCAAGTGCAGGATAGTTTGCGAGGGTGCAAATGGTCCGACAAGACCCGAGGCAGATCCGATCCTTAATGAAAGGGGGATCTTTCTTATACCCGATGTCCTGGCCAATTCAGGCGGTGTTACGGTCTCTTATTTTGAGTGGGTGCAGGGCCTTCAGAGGCTTTTCTGGAAGGAGAAGGAGGTTTATGAGCAGCTCGGCGAAGTAATGAGGTCTGCATTCCGGAATGTACTTGAGTTATCTTTGTCCAGGAAAGTTGATATGAGGATGGCGGCGTTGATGCTTGGGATCAAGAAGATTTCAGAGGCAAAACTTGCCAGAGGACTCTTCCCGTAATGCCGGAGATACAGATGCCGGATGATAGGATGCTTGCTCCCCAGCTAAATGATGAGGAGAAGAGATACGAGACATCGCTGCGGCCTGCGACCTTTAATGAATATATCGGCCAGAAAAGGATCAAAGAAAATCTAAAGATCTTTGTCGAGGCAGCAAGACAGAGGGATGATGTACTTGATCATGTAATATTCTATGGTCCGCCTGGTCTCGGAAAGACCACACTCGCATATATTATTGCTAAGGAAATGGCCGTCAGCCTTAAGGTAACATCGGGTCCTGCCATTGAACATGCCGGCGACCTGGCAGCCATCTTAACCAATCTGCACGAAAAGGATATCCTCTTTATTGACGAGATACATCGGCTTCATCCTGCCGTAGAGGAGATCCTCTATCCCGCTATGGAGGACTTCAAGCTTGACATCATAATAGGGCAGGGGCCATCGGCAAGAAGCATACGACTTGATCTGCCAAGGTTTACACTGATAGGCGCGACCACCAGGGCCGGGCTTATTACATCCCCCTTAAGAGAGCGTTTTGGAATTATTAACCGGCTCGAATTTTATGCAGCCTCTGAGCTTGAGGAGATAGTATGCCGCTCTGCAACGATACTGGATATATCGATAGATCAGGATGGGGCCGGGGAGATTGCGGGCAGGTCAAGGGGGACACCGAGGATAGCAAACAGGCTTTTGAGGAGAGTCAGGGACTTTGCGCAGATAAAGGGCGACGGAAAGATAGGTGTTGGCGCTGCAAGGGCCGCCCTGACTGCTATGGAGGTCGATGAAAAGGGCTTTGATCAGATGGACAGGAAGCTTCTGCTTGCCATAATTGAGAAGTTTGGCGGAGGACCTGTGGGTATCGAGACACTTGCTGCTGCGCTGCATGAAGAGAAGGATACACTTGAGGATGTCTATGAGCCCTACCTCATTCAAGGGGGATTCCTCGACCGGACACCCAGGGGCAGGATTGCAACCCCGCTCGCCTTCAGGCATTTTGGTATCGACGAAATAAAAGATCGTCAGGGCAAACTCCTATAACTTATTTCCCTTAACCTATTGCAACTAAAGGAGTAATTAGGGTAGTATATAAAACTGCTATGAACAGGGACGATAAAGGGTTAAAGGGGATCAGCCAGCTAAGAGAGGAGATCGACGGGATCGACGAGAAGATCCTTGGTCTCCTCAATAAGAGGGCGAAGATCGTAATTGAGGTCGGAAGGCAAAAGAAGAAAAAGAATGCGGAGTTATATACACCAAGCAGAGAGAAAGAGATCTATTCGAGACTGGAGAGGCTAAATAAGGGCCCATTTCCCAATGACTCCCTGAAGGTGGTTTTCAGGGAGATAATGTCTGCGTCTCTGGCATTGGAAGGACCGCTAAAGGTTGCATACCTTGGACCAAAGGCCACGTTTACGCACCTGGCCTGCATACAGCAGTTCGGCTTCTCCGCTTCCTATATTCCTGTTAACAGCATTAAGGATGTCTTCAGTGAGGTGGAGAGGGGGAGGGCCTATTATGGTGTAGTGCCGATAGAGAACTCTACGGAGGGCGTAGTAAACCATACGCTCGATATGTTCATAGAATCACCCCTTAAGATTATTGGTGAGATCATGCTTGGAGTCTCGCACCATCTCATCTCAAAGGGCGGCAGCATATCTGATGTAAAGCAGATATATTCCCATCCCCATGCCATAGCCCAATGCAGGAGATGGCTTGAGGAGAACATGCCTGATGTTCCCGTTATCGAGGTCTCTTCTACTGCAAAGGCAGCAGAGATATGCATGGAAGATCCGGCTGCGGCTGCCATAGCCTCTGAGCTTGCAGCAAAGCTCTATGGCCTTCAGATAATCAAGAAGAGGATCGAAGATAATATAAACAACTCTACCAGGTTTCTTGTCATATCAGAAAAGTCATCGGAGAAGACAGGCAGGGACAAGACATCGGTCATGTTCTCTGTTAAGGACAGGGTAGGGGCGTTATACGATATCCTGAGGCCATTTTCAGAGAATAATATTAATTTGACAAAGATTGAGTCGAGGCCGTCCGGTAAGAAGGTCTGGGAGTATATCTTTTTTGTGGATCTTGAAGGACATATTGATGACAAAAAGGTAAAGATGGTACTGGACGAACTCAAAGATCACACGATATTCTTTAAGGTATTGGGTTCCTATGCAAAAAAGGGTTAAAAGATGGTTATAACTGTGAGCAGGGGCATAGAGGGCCTTATTCCCTACGCTACGGGAAAACCTATTGAGGAGCTTGAGAGGGAATTAGGGATAAAAGGCGCTGTCAAGCTTGCCTCAAATGAGAACCCTCTTGGCCCGTCTAAGAAGGCACTGGATGCTATAGCGGAAGCGGCCCACGGGATCAACAGATACCCTGATGGAGGCGGATACCGGCTTAAAGAGGCCTTATCAGGGAGGTATGATGTTGACCCTTCACAGATAATCCTCGGAAATGGCTCGAACGAGATCATAGATCTCCTGGTCCGGACATTCATGATCCCCGGTGATGAGGCTGTCATGGCAGACCTTACATTTATAGTATATAAACTTGTTGTTACCGCCACGGGAGGAAAGGCTGTTATAGTGCCGCTGAAAGACCAGCGGCATGACCTTGCTGCAATGGCATCCATGATAGGGGATAGGACACGTCTTGTTTTTATAGCAAACCCTAATAATCCTACCGGGACTATAGTAACCGAAGATGAGGTATATGATTTCCTGGAGAGGGTACCTGATAATGTTATTGTTGTATTTGATGAGGCATACAAAGAATATGTAACCAGCAAAGACTTTCCAGATTCACTTGGGTACCTGAGGATGGGAAGGAATATAGTTATCTTGAGGACATTTTCCAAGATATATGGCCTGGCTGGCCTGAGGATCGGGTTTGGTATTGCAAAAAGTGAGCTGGTCAATTATATGAACAGGGTACGGCAGCCCTTTAATACCAATAGTCTGGCCCAGAGGGCAGCACTATGCGCACTTGATGACGATGAACATATAAGAAAG
The DNA here is from genome assembly GCA_964481895.1 of uncultured Nitrospirota bacterium. GTDB lineage: Bacteria > Nitrospirota > Nitrospiria > JACRHA01 > JACRHA01 > JACRHA01. The sequence continues at coordinate 23,686 of CAYZUL010000009.1, forward strand.
AGCCTTGAGATTAATGAAGAGGGAAAGAAGTATTATTATAGTTCATTAAAAGAGATGGGTTTGAGATATATTCCAACAGAGGCAAATTTTATATACTTTGACTCAGGAAGAGACGGCAAGCAGATATACAATGCCTTACTTAAAGAGGGACTTATAGTCCGTCACATCGAAGGGTCATGGATAAGGGTGACCATAGGACTTCCTGAAGACAACAGGAGGTTTATATATTCATTAAAAAAGGTATTAAGCAGGGAAGGGGTTAAGATATGATTATTGTTTTAAAACCGGGTGCAACGCAGCAGCAGATTGATCATATAATGGCCAGACTTAAAGAATTGGGCCTCTCCACGCATCTCTCCAGGGGAAAGGAACGGACTATTATAGGGGCCATTGGCGATGACAGGGTGTTACAGAACCAGCCTATATCCATATTTCCCGGAGTAGAGAATGTATTGCCGATCCTGTCTCCCTTTAAACTTGTAAGCAGGGAATTTAAAAATGAGGATACCGTGATAGATATCGACGGAATAAAGATTGGCGGTAAGAAGATTCCGGTGATGGCAGGACCGTGTGCAGTAGAAAAGCTTGATCTCTTAATTGAGATTGCGAGGGAAATTAAAGATGCCGGAGCTACCATACTGCGGGGAGGGGCGTTTAAGCCGAGAACCTCGCCCTATTCCTTTCAGGGACTTGGACAGGAGGGCCTAGAGTATCTGTCAGAGGCGAAGAAGAAGACCGGTCTTCCTGTTGTTACGGAACTTATGGATCCGAGGGATATCGACCAGGTGCTGAAATGTGCCGACATTATTCAGATCGGGGCCAGGAATATGCAGAACTTCAGGCTATTAAAGGAGGTTGGCCAGCACGATAAGCCGGTGCTCCTGAAGAGGGGTCTTTCTGCTACGATTAAGGAGTTTCTGATGTCTGCGGAGTATATCATGTCAATGGGAAATCATAATGTGATTCTATGCGAGAGGGGAATAAGGACATTTGAATCCTATACAAGGAATACCCTTGATCTTTCCGCCATTCCGGCAATCAAGAAATTAAGCCACCTTCCCATTATAGTTGACCCGAGCCATGCGGTTGGTAAATGGGATCTTGTGGCGCCTATGTCAAAGGCCGCTATTGCCGCAGGCGCAGATGGACTTATTATAGAAGTGCATTCAAACCCGGAAGAGGCATACTCAGATGGTGAAGAATCACTCCGCCCGGATCAATTCAAGAGCCTGATGACGGATCTAAGAAGGATTGCCCTGGCTGTTGATAGAGAGATCTAGTACCTCCATGAAACCAAGATTTAACAGGATGGCGGTAGTAGGTGTCGGCTTGATTGGCGCCTCTATCTCGAAGATATGCAAAGACAAGGGGATCGCAAGGGAGGTTGTCGGGATAGGAAGAGGAATTGAGAATCTGAAGGCAGCCTATAAGCTGGGTGCAGTAGACAGGTTCACAAAAGACCTAAAGGATGGCGTATCGGGAGCGGATATTGTGGTTTTGGCCACACCGGTTGGATCTTTCGAATCGATAGCAAAAGATATAACATCAGACCTTGGAAGGGACACTATTGTAACCGATGTCGGGAGCGTAAAAGGGAGGCTTGTCTTCCAGATGGAAGAGATCCTTGGGAGAGGCATAAGGTTTGTCGGCGCGCATCCGATTGCAGGGAGTGAGAAGACAGGTGCCTCTTGTCTGTCAACAGACCTTTTTAAGGGGGCAAAATGTATTATCACCCCGACAGGATCGACAGACAGGGAGGCACTGGAGATGGTAAGGATGATATGGGAAGAGGCAGGGGCAAAGGTCCTGCTTTTGGATCCGGATACCCACGACAGGATATTATCTGTTTCAAGTCATCTGGCCCATATGGTTGCCTACTCCCTCGTAAATACCCTAATTGATCTGTCAGGTGATGAAGGGGAGGTCCTTTCATATACTGCGGGTGGATTCAGGGATTTTACAAGGATTGCCGGATCCTCTCCTGAGATGTGGAGGGATATCTGTCTATATAACGGGAAAAATATTGTAACTGCCATTGAATCCTTTAGCATGACCATGGAGAGGCTTAAAGATTTTATAAATAATCAGGACTGGGAAAGACTACTTAAAGAGTTTGCCAGGGCACAAGATGCAAGAAAGATGATCCCTGATCTTAATAAGAAAGGTTTAGATGCAGAGCCTGACTGTTAAAAAGAGCGGGGCGCTCAAAGGGGAGATAGCGGTCCCATCCGATAAATCTATAACCCATAGGGCTATAATAATCGGCTCCATTGCAAATGGTACCAGCGAGGTAAGAGGTTATCTGCCATCAGAGGATTGTCTTAACACCCTCAATGCTATGCGGTGCATGGGGGTAGATATCACAGACAAGGGCGGCCTGTTGACAATAAAAGGGGGCGGTCTTTACGGCTTAAAGGAGCCCGGGGATGTTATTGATGTCGGTAATTCAGGTACCTCCATAAGGCTTTTAATGGGCCTGCTTGCTCCGCAGAGTTTCTTCTCCGTTATAACAGGAGATCCATCGATACGGAGACGGCCGATGATGAGGGTTGTAGGTCCATTGAGGATAATGGGCGCCCAGATCAATGGGAGAAGTGGAGGGGATCTTGCGCCGATATCTATATCAGGAAGGAGACTGAGCCGGATTAACTATGCTATGCCTGTTGCCTCAGCCCAGGTGAAATCAGCCCTCCTTCTTGCGGGCCTCTATGCCGACGGAAAGTGTCAGATTACAGAACCAATAAGATCGCGGGATCATACAGAGAGGATGCTCTCATTCTTTGGTGCAAAGATAGCTGTAAGCGGGTCTTTTGTCTCTATTGAAGGGCATGGTGTCCTGAGCGGGCAGAAGGTTGAGGTGCCGGGAGACATCTCATCTGCTGCCTTTTTTATCGTGGCCGCGACAATTATTGACGGATCAGAGATCCTTATAAAAAGCGTAGGTATTAATCCGACAAGAAACGGGCTCCTGGATATATTAAGGGAGATGGGTGCCGATCTCAGGCTCGAGAACGAGAGGCTGATCTCAGGCGAACCTGTTTCTGATATATATGTGAGGTCAAGCAGACTTAAAGGCATAGAGATTAAGGGGGATATTATACCGAGGGTTATCGATGAGATACCTATACTTTCTGTTGCTGCCGCCATGGCTGACGGGGAGACAGTGATAAGGGACGCAGGAGAATTGAGGGTCAAAGAGACTGACAGGATTTCAACAATGGTTACGGAACTCAGGAGGATCGGTGTATACCTTGAGGAGATGCCTGACGGCCTGAGGATCGCAGGAGGAAGGCCTATGTTTGGCGCTACGTGCTCAAGTCACGGAGATCATAGGGTTGCAATGTCTCTGGCAATTGCCGGGCTTGCTGCAGGAGGCGAAACAACAGTAGAGGACACTGAATGTATCAATACCTCCTTTCCCGGATTCAAAGAGACACTCAGGTCTCTGATTACTTAATGAAGGATGGTATTATAGTTACAATCGACGGCCCCTCAGCGGCCGGGAAGTCCAGTGTTGCAAAGTTGCTGGCCAGAAGATTAGGGTTCCTCTATCTTGATTCAGGCGCCCTATACAGGGCCATCGGCTGGAAGGCCCTGAAGGAAGGTATCAGCATTGGAGATAAAAAGGGGATCGAAAGGATCTGTAAAAAGATCCGCATAGATGTTAAAAAGATGGGCGATGAATTCAGGATCATGGCTGATCATATGGATATAACCGAAGAGATAAGGGGGCCGGAAGTAAGCAGGATGGCATCAGAGATCTCGGCTCTTCCCGCTGTTCGGAAGGGTTTATTAAAACTTCAGCAGGATATTGGCAGGAAGGGGAATGTTGTAATCGAAGGAAGGGATACGGGTTCTGTTGTATTCCCTGAGGCTGATATAAAATTTTATTTGGATGCAGACATCAAGGTGAGGGGTGAGAGGAGATGGAAGGAGCTTATATCGACTGGTTTTGATGTTGATCTCAACCTCACTATCAGGGAGATAGAAGAGAGGGACAGGAAGGATCAAACCAGGACAATTGCGCCGCTTATGGTCCCCTCTGATGCTATAATTATAAATAACACTGAAAAAACATTATCTGATGTGGCTGACCTGATGCTGAAGGAGATAAAAAATAGGATTGATTGTTCCTGAATATGTTTTATTCCATTGTAAGGGGCATGCTCTCTATCCTTATTTGGCTTTTTTTTAAGTTTAGGGTCTTCGGAGAGGAAAATGTTCCGAAGGAGGGAGGGGTTATAATAGCCTCAAACCACGCCAGTTATTTTGATATTCCCTTTCTGGCATGTGGCATAGCAAGGAGGGCTGATTTTGTTGCAAAGTCAGAACTCTTCAATAACAGGATTTTTGGCTGGATCTTAAAGAGGCTGGGAACCTTTCCTGTGAAGAGGGGTTCAATGGACAGGTGGGCAATCTCTGAGACAATAAGGAGACTAGGAGAAGGTAGGCTAATCGTAATCTATCCGGAAGGCGCAAGAAGCAAGGACGGCAGACTTGCTGACCCAAAGAGGGGCATCGGCATGGTCGTAGCCCTGTCAGGGGCCAGGGTAATACCTTCCTTTATTATGGGCACAGATACTGTACTGCCAAGGGGCGCAAGGAGGATAAGGCTGAATCCTGTAAGATTATATCTTGGCAGTCCATTAGACTTTTCATGTTTAATAAATGTTACGAAGGGGAAGGAGTTATATGCGGAGATCAGCGAGAAGATAATGATGGGGATTGGGGATCTTGAGGCCAAGGCAAAGGGGAAGCATTAATGGAGATAATCGTTGCGAGGAATTCAGGGTTCTGTTTTGGCGTCAAGAGGGCAGTAAACCTAGCCTTCGGTGCCGTTAAGATTCACAAGAAGAACATATATAGTCTCGGCCCGATAATCCACAACCCCCAGGTTGTGGAGGCGCTGGCCAAGGAGGGGGTGGGACAGGTAAACTCAATAGACAAGGTCAAAGAGGGTTCTTTAATACTAAGATCCCACGGCATCTCTTCTCCAGAGATCCTCGACGATGCAAGATCCAGGGGGCTAAACATAATTGATGCTACCTGCCCCTTTGTTAAGAAGGCACAGCAATATGCAAAGAGACTTGTGGAAGAGGGATATCAGGTTATCCTGGTAGGTGATGAGCAGCACCCTGAGGTGAAGAGCATAATTGGTCATGCCGGCGGGGATTGCATCGTGGGAGAGGATTACGACTCAATAAGGGCCCGGATCAAAAGTAAAAAAATAGGGATACTTACACAAACTACGCAGGACTATAGCATATTTTCAGATATTATAGTAAAATGCTTAAAAGATGCCGAAGAGGTCAAAATATTTAATACAATTTGTGACGCAACAGGGTTAAGACAGGAAGAGGCGGTTGAACTTGCAAGAAGGGTTGATCTTATGCTTGTGATAGGCGGAAGAAACAGCGCAAATACTACAAGGCTTGCGACGATATGCCGTGAGACAGGCAGGGATGTCCGTTTGATCGAGACTGAAGAGGAGATTGATGATGCATGGTTTAAAAATATCGGAAGGGTTGGCATAACTGCCGGCGCTTCCACCCCTATCTGGTTGATAGAGGGTGTAGTAGATCGTTTAAAAAAAATAAAGAACCAGGAGGTATAATCTTTATGGCAAGAGAGAAAGAGAATAATGTGACTGAGAAGGGATGGAGCAATGCATCAGTCGAGCTGGCAGAGTTGTATGAGGAGAGCTTTAAGAACCTTGAGGAGGGTACCATTATCGAAGGTACTATAGTATCTGTTCAGAAGGATGGGGTTGTGGTGGATATCGGATACAAGTCTGAGGGCATTCTCCTGCTGGAGGAATTTTCTCCAGGTGAGGTCTCAAAGCTTGTTGTAGGAGAAAAGATCCGCGTTTATCTTGAGGAGAGAGAGGATGACGACGGAAATCCGATCCTCTCCAAGGATAAGGCCGACAAGATGAAGGTATGGGAGGATCTTGAGAGGGCCCATTCCGATGGCGACATTGTCGATGGAAAGGTAATCTCCAGGATAAAGGGAGGAATGATAGTAGACCTTGGAGTCAAGGCATTCCTGCCCGGCTCTCAGATAGATCTTCGCCCTGTTAAGGACCTTGATCAACTGATCGGCAAGACATTTCCCATGAAGATAATCAAGGTTGACCACAGGAGAGGAAATGTTATCGTCTCGAGGAGGATCTTGCTTGAGGAGGCCCGTGACAAGAAGAGACTGGTGACGCTTTCGGCGTTGCAGGAAGGACAGGTAGTAGATGGTATAGTAAAGAACATAACAGAATACGGTGTCTTTATAGACCTAGGCGGCATCGACGGTCTTCTTCATATAACCGACATATCATGGGGAAGGGTAAATCACCCATCCGAGCACTTTATGGTAGGGGATAGGGTGAAGGTGACAATCTTAAGATATGACAAGGAGACAGGGAGGGTGTCTCTGGGCTATAAGCAGATGTCGCCGGATCCCTGGAGCGAGATAGAGAAGAAGTATCCGATAGGGTCAAGGGTTAAGGGGAAGGTTGTCAGTCTGGCAGACTATGGGGCGTTTGTCGAGCTTGAAGGAGGGGTTGAAGGTCTTATTCATATATCAGAGATGTCATGGTCCCATGATGTCAGGCATCCATCAAAGGTTGTAACTATTGGAGATCTTGTTAATACCATAGTCTTAAGTCTGGACAAGGCAGAGAGAAAGATATCGCTCGGCATGAGACAGCTTGAGGCGAACCCATGGGAGATAATAGAGAAGAGGTATCCGGTAGGAACAAAGGTTGAAGGGAAGGTAAGGAGCATAACTGAATTTGGCGTCTTTGTTGGTCTTGATAATGGCATAGACGGACTGATACATCTGTCAGATATGTCCTGGACAAGGAGGCTTACCCATCCGTCCGAGATATTCAAGAAGGGCCAGAAGGTGGATGCAATTGTACTTAAGATAGATAAGGAGAAAGAAAGGATATCTCTTGGTTACAAGCAGCTTACGCCTGATCCATGGGATAAGGAGATACCGGAGAAATATAAAATTGGAGATCATGTTAACGGAAAGGTAGTTAAGATAGCTGATTTTGGTATCTTTGTTGAGCTTGAAGATGGGATAGACGGGCTCATCCATATAAGTGAGATAGACCTTGAGCCCTCAAAGAAGATCGAAGAAAAGATCAAGGCCAATGACATGGTAACTGCCCGCATTATTAAGGCGGATACTGTGGAGCGCAAAATTAGTCTTTCTATTAAGGCATACAAGAGGGATGTCGAGAGGAAGGACACGGAGGAGTATCATAAGTCGCAGGGAGAGGCCGAGATGAACATAGGTTCCGTTGCAAGCAAGAAGAAAAAGAATGAGAAATAACGAGGCGGGCTGCGGATGAAGAAGAGACCCTTGTTCATAGGTTTTCTCATATTCATCCTTATAGCAGTCTTCTTTTTTATCTTTGTTTATGGTTCGACCATTCTTATCGAAAGATCACCAATAACGGATGAAGGGATTGCTATAATCAGGATCACGGGTATTATACTGGAGTCAGGCTCTACAATAGAGGAGCTTGAGAGGTATAGCGAGAACAGGTCTATTAAGGCAATTGTCTTGCGGATCGACAGCCCGGGCGGCGGAGTGGTTCCTTCCCAGGAGATATATGAGGAGGTCAGGAAGGTCAAGGGCGAGGGCAACAAGAAGATCATTGTGTCTATGGGTTCTGTAGCAGCCTCCGGCGGATATTATATAGCATCAGCATCAGACAGGATAGTTGCCAACCCGGGAACCTTGACCGGCAGTATCGGTGTTATAATGGAGCTTGCAAATTTTGAGGGTCTTCTGAATAAGGTCGGGATTGAGAGTGTAGTAATTAAATCCGGGGAGGTCAAGGATATAGGATCTCCCTTTCGGAAGATGAGCGAAAAGGAGAAGGGTATACTTCAAGGTCTTCTTGATGATATTCATGCTCAGTTTATTGATGCTGTAGCGACCGGGAGGGGCCTTAAAAAGGAAGACATAAGATTGCTTGCTGATGGAAGGGTCTTCACCGGAAGACAGGCAAAGGAGTTAGGGCTTGTTGATGAACTTGGAGGTCTTCAGGACGCCATAAAGATAGCGGCTGATGCCGTTGGGATAAAAGGCAAACCGAAGATTGTCGAGACAAAAAAACGCTTTTCTATTATTGACTTCTTAAGGGATTTTAGCCTGTTAAGTATGGAGAAGATAGCGCCTTCAAGGAATGGGACAGTAAGCCTTAAATACATGCTTGCATATTAGAACTTTTTACCCATGACCTTCCGTATCCTATCCTTTTTAAAGGCCGGCTTCTCACGTTAAATTATATTATCAACAGGAGGTTTATTCCATGACCAAGGCAGAAATGATAGAAAAGATCTCAGAAAAAGTTAACAGCCTGACGGCGAGAGAGACTGAGATCATAGTAAATTCTATCTTTGACAGCATCAAGGATGCCCTTGCCAGGGGCGACAAAGTTGAGATAAGGGGCTTCGGAAGCTTCAGGTTAAGGGATAGGAGGATGAGGGTGGGGAGGAACCCGAAGACAGGAACTCAGGTTAATGTCCCTGCGAAAAAGGTCCCCTTTTTTAAAGCCGGCAAGGAGTTGAAGGAGTTTGTGGATAGTTGATAATTCATGGTGTTTACTCCTGGTCTCCTTATCATAGGCGCATGCCAGGATCAATATTACCTCTATTGGGATCGCTTTGAGCCCAAGACTTTATATCCCACCGGGAATATAAGTGTTGACAGGGAATCCCTAGGAATCAGACAAAATTGTTGTGAATTAACAAAATTGTATGCCCTTCCTGAAGGCTTGATTGTCCAGATAGTCTCCTTTACCTTGATTTTATAATATTTTCCCAGCATATATACCATAAATGCCATCTGGCATATTTATTGCTTGTATAATATATATTAATATTTAACATAAATTTAACAAAAAATACTTGACATTAATAATATATTTGTTATCTTAAGCAAGTCTATTTCTTAATAGAATAGTAAATATACTGATATATGATGACCTATAGGGGATCCTTTTAGAAGGGAGGAGCGGAAAGTGGCTGAAAGAGAAGGGTATGAAGGACAACATAAACTGCTTAGAAAGTTTGTATTATTTTGATTATATTTACATAGAGGAGTAGCGCATGTATGTAAATAAATCAGGTTTTATTATAATGTTCCTCCTGGTCATCTTTCTAGCCTCAATTCCCAATCTTGCCTTGGCATCTCCTCTTGGAGTCAGGTTAGGACTTCAGGGTACAAACCTCCATGTGGAGTGGGATCAAGTCCCTCCAACCGTGGATGGCGGGCCATTTCTGACCTGGGGTATTTTTATCTTTTCTGAGCGGTATGGAAATATTTTTGTCTGCGGATCCACTATAACTTTTGTTAATTGCTCCTTCGGCCGGGAGACTACAAGCCTGGATATAGACCTCATCCAGAGATTTCCAGGGGGGTTACCTCAGACCATTCCTGTTAGTGCTAGCATAACGGCATTCTATGGTCCTTATCCTGGAGCAAGCTGGATAACGCAGTACATAGGCGGTGCAGGAGGAACATTCACCTTTCCACCCCTATTAGAGAAGGTCTCAGGGGATACTCCTATCCAGGAAGGACCCATAAACAGCACACTTCCCCTTCTCATGGTAGTCAAGACTACAGATGGGAAAAACAACCCTATAACAGAGGTGAAGGTGGACTGGACTATCATAGGACCGCCCGGGGCTTCCGGCCAGAGAGTATTCCTCACACCCTCTACCACAGGGTTAGGTGGACAGGCCCAGGTAGCTGTAATCTTAGGAGATAAACCTGGATCTTACACTATTACGGCAACATGTTTAAACTGTATCTCAGGTTCACCTCAGACATTTACAGCAATAGCCACAGTCAATAAGATTCTATCCAAGGTCTCAGGGGATACGCCTATCCAGGAAGGGCCAGTAAACAGCCTCCTTCCATTGCCCATGGTAGTTAAGGTGACAGATGCAAGCGGCAACCCAGTATCAGGCGGTCAGATAAACTGGACTATCACAGGCCCGCCAGGGGCAACAGGCAAGAGTGTAAGTCCCACAACCGGCACACAGGTGAATGTAAGGCTTGGGAATAAGTCTGGAAATTATACCATCACTGCCACATGTTCTAACTGTACCTCAGGCTCACCTAAGACATTTACAGCCACAGCCAAGGCAACTGATAAGATCCTATCTATAGTCTCAGGGGGTGGGCAATCTGGTCCTGTTGGAACCGCCCTCCCTCAGCCTTTGGTAGTAAAAGTTGCTGATACTCAAGATAATCCCGTAGGTGGAGTTACTGTAACCTTTGAGATTACCCAGCAACCCGAAGGTGCAAAGGCTGCAAGCCCTCAGAGTACAACAAAGACTACAGGAGAAAGTGATGGTAAGGCCAGCGCTTCCTTAACTCTGGGTGATCTGCCGGACAGCTACACCGTTAAGGCTACATGCTCTGACTGTACCCCCAATTCTGTGACCTTTAATGCAACTGCCACAGCAGAGGCCTGCACCCAAAATGGTGCAAAAATAGGTTCACAGGTAGGTTTCCTAAGCGGAAATCTATTCTATACCCAGAACATCCTCACACTATCCGGCACAGGACCACAAGCAAATCTTACCCTGGCCTACAACAGCATAGATAATACAAATAGCTCCTTAAGCTCTCATTGGACACATAACTATGCGATGAAGATAGAGAGGGACTTTGATGGATTTATCACCTTAAAAGAAGAAGATGGGAAGAGGATAGTATTTATTGAGCAGGATGCTGATCTGTTTGTCCCTATAGACCATTTTGGAAGATCAGGGACAACCATAGAGAGGCTATCAGATGCAAGATATCAGCTAAGGCGAAAGGATGGGACTGTCTATATATTTGATCCATCAGGAAGGCTTACCCAAATACAGGATAGAAACCTAAATACCTTAAGCCTTGTATATAATGGGGAAAATCTTACTCAATTGATAGATGCATCAGGCAGGATTACCTCTTTAGGCTATGACGGCCAGGGCCGACTAGTAAGTATTACAGATCCGGCAGGCAGGGTTACTACCATGGGCTATAGCGCCGGAGGTTTCTTAAGCCGCGCCACTGACCCTTCTGAGAAGGCCACCCTATTCACCTATGATGGCACAGGTCTTATGATATCCAGAATTGATCCTGATGGAAGTGAGGTAAGCTATGGATATGATTCTGAAGGAAGGCTGATCTCCGCTACTGATGCATCCGGTATCCCGAATACAGTCAGCTATCAGCCTGAATCAAGCCAGGCTACTCTTACAGGCAGGGATGGAGGGGTTACAACATACCTCTATGATCCTATCCTGGATAAACCACTACTTATAATCGCCCCTGATGGTGGGATGACTTCAAATACTTACGATACAAAAGGAAATCTGATCTCCACCATAGATCCATCAGGGAATACTACAAGCTATGCCTATGACGCCGGTGGCAATCTATTTACCATCACTGATCCTCAAGGAGGGATCACAAGATACTCCTATGATCCTATATTCAATCTGGTGACATCCATTACAGATCCTAATGGAAATATCACTGCCTATACCTATGATGGCCTGGGGAACCTCCTGAGTTTGAACGATCCTACAGGTGGTGTTACCAGATATAGCTACGATGCCCAGGGAAGGCTTATCAGGCTTACAAATCCATCAGGCCAGACAACAAGCTTTACTTATGATGCCTCTGGAAACCTGATAAGCATTACAGATCCTACAGGCGCCACAACTACCATGACCTATGATCAAGCAGGAAACATGATATCCAGGACTGATCCTAATGGCGCTACAACCTATTTTGAATATGATCTCTTAAACAGGCTTATAAAAACCATAGACCCCCTAGGCAACGCCACTACCTTTATCTATGATTCAAGGGGAAACAGGATCTCTCAGACCGATGCTATGGGCAGGACAACACAGTATGAATATAATTACCAAAACAAACTCATAAAGGTCATTGATCCTCAAGGCGGAATAACCAGCTATGCCTATGATGCGAAAGGAAACCTCACCTCAATTACCGATGCCATTGGACAGACAACAGCCTATAGCTATGATACACAAAATCGCCTGATATCTGAGACAGATCCTTTAGGGAATACTATAAGATACGCATATGACACAAAAGGGAATCTTATCCAGAAGACAGATGGCAATGGACAGGTTATTTCATTTACCTACGACTCACTGAACAGATTAACCAGAAAGAACTATACCGATGGTGGGTTTGATGCCTTTACATATGATTCAAATGGTCGTATCATATCTGCCGGCAACCAGTATATCTCCTATGCCTTGGGCTATGATGCTGCGGGCCGTATTACTCAATCGACAGATTCAAGGGGATATACGGTGCGGTATAGATATGATGTGGCAGGAAATCGCACAAATCTCACCTACCCCGATGGCGGAAGCGCCACTTATAGCTATGATACTGCAAACAGGCTGTCAGCTATGACTGACTGGACGGGAAGGAGTACAACGTTTGGATATGACAGGCTGGGTCGGAGAACCGGTCTGAACTATTCTAACGGTACAAAGGCTTCTTACAACTATGACCAGGCCAGCCGTCTTACTGATCTTTCTCATAAGGCAGGCAGCGGCAGCATCCTTGATTCCTTCTCATATACATACGATCCCATGGGAAACAGGCTTTCTGTCAACATGCCAAAAGAAAAAATAAATTATACTTATGATCTTCTGGATCGCCTTATCCAGACCACCCCCACTAAACTTCTGGGCACGGATATAGAGATGGTGCACAAAGCCGAGGCATTTAATTATGATCCTGTAGGGAACAGAATAACAGGGCCTGAGGCAATAGATACGTATGCTTACAACCAGGGGAATCAACTCATATCAGACAGAAAGAATCAATACCAATATGACCGTAACGGCAACCTTATCAGCAAGACAGAGGTAGGTGATGATGGGACAACCAAGAACTGGACATACAGCTATGACGCTGAAAATCGCCTTATCAAGGTGATAAAGCAGGAGGCAAGCGGAACCAAGACCATCACTTTTAAATATGATCCCTTCGGGAGAAGAATAGAAAAGAAGGTTGAGGGAATTGAGGCTGGAATTGCAGGAACTAAAACATATAGTTATGTTTATGATAATGAAGCTATCATACTTGAGTATCTAACCAAGACAGAGAACGGGATATCTCGAACCGAGACTACCAAATATCTTCATGGTTTAGGCATTGATGAACCGCTGGCCATTGAACGGAAAGGTGAGGCATTTTACTACCACGCAGATGGTCTGGGTTCAGTAGCAGCCTTGACAGATTCAAGGCAAAAGGCGATGGAAAGTTATTCTTACAGCTCTTTTGGTGATATTAAACGCCAAGGAGATAAGGTTAAGAATACGTATACATTTACGGGAAGAGAGTTCGATGAGGAAATAGATCTGTATTACTACAGGGCCAGGTATTATGATGCGGAGACAGGGAGGTTTATATCTTTTGATCCAATATTGCGCGTTGCAAATGTGTTGCCAACCGATGAACAAACACAAATAATACCATTTTCTTCACCTGAATTGATTCTTGGAAAAACTGGGCTTCTGAATCCATACATCTACGTTATAAATAACCCTTTATCTGCAATAGACCCCTCAGGATTAGAGTTGCTTTCATTGCAGGAAGGAATAGCTATTGTCCAGCAGGCTAACGGATGGATAGGAGCGCCTTATAAAATAGGAGGAAATTCTCGCAATGGAATTGATTGTTCGCATCTTGTGCAGTCCGTATATAGCGGAGCAGGATCCTCCTACCTTTACGTAACCACTAGCGGATTCCCACCACCGGACAAATTTAAGAAAGTTAATTCACCACAAGAAGGCGATGTTGTTTTATTCTCGGGTCATATGGGTATATACACAGGTGGAAAAATTATAAGTGCACAATCAGGTGCGGGAAAGGTTGTGCTTGGCGAGATGTCATGGTTTGGTGCTGTGAAAGGCTATTACAGATATGATAAAAAGTGCGGTCAATAAAATATCTTACATTCTACCTATATTACTATTTTTTAATGCATGTATTAACGCTGCTTTTACAGAAGAAGCTAGCCCGCAAGATGTTGTGAAAAAATATTATACGGAGGACTTAAATGGGGCTCGCCTTTCGGGAGAAACCTATAAAAATATAAAACCTTTAGTTACATGGGAACAGGAACCTGGCTGGGATCATGCTTTTATTGCAGACCAGGTTAAAATTCATAATGCCAGAAAAATATCTAAAACTGAAGCCCTATTTGAAGTAAGATATCATGTTATAGGTGTAGTTGAGGGAGATAACCTTTTAGAATACGATTTTATTGAGGTAATCGACTTTATTTTGATTTATGAAGAGGAAAAATGGAAAATTAAAAAACCTATTTTTCCACCACATATTTTGCCATCGACTGCTATTAGATACCTTGAAGAACTAATTCGCTCAGAGGGTACGGAAGATAAGATTAGATCCAAGAATTTAAGACATACTATTGAACGGTTGAAGGAGAAAGCCAAATAAGGAAATTTTGAATATGAAGAAATATTGCGGACTCTTTAAAAGTCGTGCTCATACAGATTACCCACCCCGATGGAGGAAGCGCCACTTATAGCTATGATACTGCAAACAGGCTATCGAGCATGACCGATTGGAATGGAAGAAATGCAACATTTAGTTATGACAATGTGGGGAGGCGACTTGGTTTAAGTATGCCAAACGGCACAAAGACTTCTTACAGCTATGATCCAGCAGGTCGTCTTATCGATCTCTTGCACAAAACAGGTGGTGGATCTCTCCTTGGTAGCTTCTCCTACGCCTATGATCAGATCGGCAACAGACTTAGTATCACCATGCCAGAGGAGAAACGTGCTTATGCCTACGATCTCCTTGATCGACTTATAAAATCTACTCCTACCAAACTCCCGGGCGCAGATATAGAAATGATGCATAAGGCGGAAGACTTTAGTTATGATTTGGTTGGCAATCGTATAACAGGGCCTGAGGCAATAGATACGTATGTTTACAACCAGGGGAATCAGCTTGTATCAGACCGCAAGAATCAATACCAATATGACCGCAACGGCAACCTTATCAGCAAGACAGAAGTAGGTGATGATGGGACTACCAAGAACTGGACATACAGCTATGAGTCTGAGAATCGCCTCATTAAGGTGATAAAGCAGGAAGTCGGAGGAACCAAAACCATAACCTTTAAATATGATCCTTTTGGGAGAAGAATCGAGAAGAAGGTAGATGGCGTAGTGAATGGAATATCAGAGAAGAAGACCTACTCTTATGTCTATGACAATGAGGATATCATTGCCGAATATCTCAACAAGATAGAAAGTGGTATTTCCAAGATAGAAACCACAAAATACCTACATGGCCCAGGTATAGATGAGCCCTTGGAGATCGACAGAAAAGGCGCGACCTATTCATACCATACGGATGGTCTTGGAAGTATGACTGCTCTTTCTGATTCAACGCAGAAAGCGATGGAAAGATATAGCTATTCCGCCTTTGGGGATCTCAAAAGGCAGGGGGATAAGGTTAAGAATACCTATACCTTCACGGGAAGGGAGTGGGATGAGGAGATGGGGCTGTATTACTATAGGGCAAGATATCTTGATACGGAAACAGGTAGATTTACAAGTAAAGATCCGATTGGAATTCAGGGAGGGATCAATTTCTACCTCTATGTTGATGATAATCCTATAAATCGGATAGATCCTTTGGGATTAAAAGGCTCCTGCGATGCTCAACTGCCAGCAAGTCCAATAAAAGAAGTTGCGTTAACTTGTTTTGCAGAGGCAAGCAATAACTGTGCTCAAGGTGGTAATGAAAAAAGAGCAATAACTGACTGTATATATAATCGCGCTAATAAAAATAAGAACTACTGGTGTGGGAACAGTGTTCTTGGAGTTCTAGGTTGTACTTATAATGGGAAACAGCAATTTTTGGGTTATGGTAGTTCCCAATATAAAAAGGCTGAAGATTCATGTAATCTGGATCAAAAAGAATGTCAAAAACTAAAAGATTGCATATCTGCGGCACAAGCTTCATCAACCGCAAGTCAATATAGCTATACGAGTTTTAACCAAACATTTAAAGTTGGCAGGGACTCAATCTGTAGTCATTATTTCTGGACGGATAAGGCGGATTGATTCACTAAGAATTTACAATATAAAATTTTAGAGAATTGCAAATGTTGAGATATATAATATTGGGCTTATTATTCATGCTTTTTTCGACTGAAGCTTTTAGCGAAGGTAACTTAGCCCCTATTTTTCAGACTGAGAGCCAAGCAATAAAAGATGGTTGTAAAATTAAAAAACTTAAAACAACAAATGCTAAAAACTGTATTATCGAGACTTTTAATGGCCAAGAATTATTTTTAGTTATTTATGATTCCAATGAGCAAGATAAGTATATTAAAGCAGAGCAGATTAAAGTTACTTCCTGGTACAACGAAGCCAAAGTTAGTTATGAGGATTTGTTAGGAAACGGTACAGATTTTATTTTAGTCGAGTTTGAAGGTAACAGAGGGACCGGTACATCACAAAAAATTCTTGCAATCATTGGGTGGCATGAAGACAGGTTCGTTCCAGTATTGATTGAATCCTTATCATATTACATTGAAGAAAGAGATTTGCTTACGGATTTAAACGTAAATTATAAGATTGAAAATAAGGGATCTCCAAAAATCACCATAAATTTGTCTTACAGCTATTCTCAAAAGATACATAATAAAACTATAAAAGAAAAATGGATTGATAGCCTTCCCTGGAATGAAGCTACCTTTTCTTTTTATGATAAGAAAAACGAACAAAAAAAATTATCGACTTCAAACTTTTCTCTTCAAAAAAATATTTCAGAGCTGAGAGTTAGATTAGTGGAACCTATTTTACACATAACCGACTTAGATATTGATACCTTGAGACAAATCAGAATTATGGAAATACTGGACTAGATCATTTCACTCAGAAGGTGGTTCGCTAGTTTCATGTTGTGATAACGGACTCAAGGGCATATACGGTACGGTATAGGTATGATTCAGCAGGAAATCGGACAAATCTCACATACCCTAATGGCGGAAGCGCCAGTTATAGCTATGATCCTGCAAACAGGCTGTCCGGTATGACTGACTGGACGGGAAAGAATACAACATTTAGCTATGATAATGCAGGTAGACGAGTTGGGTTGAATATGCCTAATGGGACAACAAAGGCTTCTTACAATTATGATCAATCAGGCCGTCTCTTAGATCTTTCCCACAAAACAGGAGGCGGATCTATAATAGACAGCTTCTCCTACTCCTATGATCAGATCGGCAACAGACTTAGTGTCACCATGCCAAATGAAAAGCTCGCCTATGCATACGATCTTCTTGATCGGCTCATTAATGCCACACCTACCAAACTTCCGGGCGCAGATATAGAAATGATGCATAAGGCGGAAGACTTTAGTTATGATCTGGTTGGCAATCGTATAACAGGGCCTGAGGCAATAGATACGTATACTTACAACCAGGGGAATCAGCTTGTATCAGACCGCAAGAATCAATACCAATATGACCACAACGGCAACCTCATCAGTAAGACAGAAGTAGGTGATGATGGGACAACCAAGAACTGGACATACAGCTATGACGCTGAAAATCGCCTTATCAAGGTGATAAAGCAGGAGGCAAGCGGAACCAAGACCATCACTTTTAAATATGATCCCTTCGGGAGAAGAATAGAAAAGAAGGTTGAGGGAATTGAGGCTGGAATTGCAGGAACTAAAACATATAGTTATGTTTATGATAATGAAGCTATCATACTTGAGTATCTAACCAAGACAGAGAACGGGATATCTCGAACTGAGACTACTAAATATCTTCATGGACCTGGCATTGATGAACCCCTTGCGATTGAAAGAAAAGGTGAAAAATATTACTACCATGCCGACGGCCTTGGAAGTATTACTGCCCTGACAGATTCGAGACAGAAGGCGATGGAAAGCTATATCTATACCTCTTTTGGGGATCTCAAAAGGCAAGGCGACAAGGTCAAAAATACCTATACCTTCACGGGAAGGGAATGGGATGAGGAGATAGGGCTATATTACTACAGGGCAAGGTATTATGATGCGGAGGTGGGAAGGTTTATAAGCAAAGATCCTTCTTTATTGTTAGGCGCAAATATCAAAATCCCGTACCTCTTAAATTTATCCGTTTTTACTCCTTCACAGCTTCATGCATACATTTACTCCTTAAATAACCCGATAAATCTTGCTGATCCACAAGGTCTATTTTTAATAGATTCCCTTAAATCTGTGATAGATTGTGCTTACAATGAATACCTAAAGGGTAAACAAATTAACAGTAAAAATGATAAATATAAACATTGTGCAGTATCTTGTAATATGGCTAAAAAATGCGGAAAGATTATTACTGTATTAGCCGGATTTTATAAGGAAATAAAAGATCTCCTCGATTTGGATCCAAATACGAACGCAGAATTCATGGACATAGTAGCAGACGTTGATGGTATATCATGTTGTTCAAATCCTTCAACCTGTGAAAAATGTTGCGAATGCGAAAAGGGTTATAAACCTTGAGAAGATATTTAGTCTTGTATCCATCAATTCTTCTCTTATGCTCAATAATGCAACTCGTATCTTGCAATGAGAATTATCGCATGGATTATATTCCAACGCCTGAACAGGTTAAGAGTACATTACCTGAGTTTATCGTTGAAGATGGTCAAATAGAAGGGTTTTATGGGAACATGGATGTTGATTCTATGATATTCAAATATACCCCTAATGTCAGCCCTCAAACATCTATTGAGATTCTTCTTTCAACTATCATAGAGACGGCCCAAAAAAAAGGCTGGAAATTGTCAGAAAAGAAACCAACAACCCTTCTCTTTAATCGATTTGGTCCCAGTGGTAAATTTTTTAGCGCTGAGGAGGTAAGAGTTATTGTTACGAAAAGCTTAAAAATATATGTGGCATGGGTTCAAGCGGATTCAAGAAAGCCAGTCTCACGGTTTGAAGATACCAGCGAATGGAAATTTGCAAAGGATGTAGTTTTTCCTAAACTTGAATCTTATATGGCTCAAGAAAAGTAAGGACTAGATAGTCCAACAAACGGGTGGAAGTTGCCACGGGAAGTTCTCTAAAATAGAAAGAAAAGGCGCGACCTATTCCTATCATGCCGATGGCCTTGGAAGTATCACTGCTCTTTCTGATTCAACACAGAAAGCGATGGAAAGATATAGCTATTCCGCCTTTGGTGACCTAAAACGCCAAGGAGATAAAGTCAAAAACACCTATACATTTACGGGAAGAGAATGGGATGAGGAGATTGGGATTTATTATTACAGGGCTAGGTATTATGGTCCAGCTATGGGGAGGTTTATATCAAAAGATCCGCTTAGATTTAAAGCCGGAGTCAACATGTACACATATGTGGAAAATAACCCCATAATACGCTTTGATCCAAGCGGCTTGTTTTCAATGCGCGAAGCACTTTGGCAATACTTTTTTGGTGATGGAGCAGGTGTTACGGTAAATTTCAGTGAGGTTGATATTGGATTGCAACCGGCCGATTTCGAACACTATAAAGAGTTAGTCAGTTCAATGTCTAAAAAAGAAGGAACATTATCAATTGACCTTACCGCTTTGCGCAATATTGGAGGGTTTGCCGGACAATTAACCTATAGATTGAAGGGTGAAATAAAGAGCAACAGATGCGGGTGGTGCTTTAAGGGTTACGTTGGCGCTTACAATGATACATTTGATTTCAATGCCTTATCTTGGGGAATTAGGAGCTATTGGGCAGAGATCGCTGTTAGAATTTTTGGGATGGTGCCTGGCGGAAAACCTT
Source organism: uncultured Nitrospirota bacterium (assembly GCA_964481895.1). Classification (GTDB taxonomy): domain Bacteria; phylum Nitrospirota; class Nitrospiria; order JACRHA01; family JACRHA01; genus JACRHA01. The sequence goes on from CAYZUL010000009.1 coordinate 43,565, forward strand.
ACGATATCATGTTCAGCGAGCGTCGGCAGGTAACAGATAGTGGGACGTGGTAGTATCATTATGCTACAAAAACTGTCTATTGGTATTGTGATGTATATACTCATAACAGGTGTAACTCTTCCGGGGTCTTCTCAAAACAAGATCTCTTGGAAACTGGATACTCAATACTCTGCGGATTTAACCATTATGGCGTCAAATTATAAAACGGTAACAGGCATGGAAAGCAGTGAAACGGTTGACATTCTCCGTATCTACAAATCCGCTCATAAACAATCTCATTATGATATGTACGACTTGTCTGAATTGTTCTCTAAAGAGCTACTATTCGAAACATCAGACAGACAACGCATTAGTAAATTCTTTCGGTCTGTTCAAATGGTGGATGATGTGCAAAATCGTAGCTGTTCTCAAATTTCAGCGAATATTATATATCATGTATTAGCCTTAGATAACGATTCTATGCGTGCAGGCTATTTCTTGCTTGAGAGATGCACATCCGATGAAAATGAACATTATAAGATCCACCCCTTATTAAAAGGTGGTGCTGCAACATTCTACTACTGTGGCATAAGTGATTCTGTTCTCAGCGAATTCGGGATTATTGGAAAATAGCCCATATAGACTCCAACAATAACCGATATAAATATAACCTTGCAGGAAAGGGTGAGGAGCTACATAAGCATAAGGAATATAGTGGTGCTTGTCCTTGCAGTATCTTACTTTGCTGCGGTGTATCTTGGCCAGAACATCAAGCTGAAGATGATGGTGGAGAGGATATTCCTTGTGTCAAAAAGGTTCTTTGGGATACCAAGTTTCTTTAACTATGCTATAGCTGATGGTATCTTTAATTTGCTTTATCCAGACAAGACAGCTCTTAAGGGGAAGCCAAATAACATCGATGATTTTCAGTTGGTCTTCGACTTCGGATAAAAACTCAGGAAACTCCAGGAAAGCGTCCTGAGAACCAACGTCCCTAAGTGCCCCCCTTCTATTAATGTCCACTCGGCTGATGTTGACCTTAGTGGGCTTGATATTGCTGCGTATTCTGGCCAGACATATGCCCTAACCGCGGTTCTGAAAGATCCTCAAGGCCGCAGGGCAGGGCTGATCGGAATCCCTCCCGATGCAGAACCTGTATGGGATATCCCGGATGAATTTTTTGTAAAAGAGATCCCCAATTCCGGTGCAGGAGTTGAGACTATTGACAGTCATGTTACCCTAGACCCCGGAGAGCCAGTACTCCAGATTATGGTCGGAACCCCGATCGATGGTACATATACCCTGACGGTCAGCGGAACTGCCTTGACTGCTTATACGATTGAGATTCACCCGGAGAATCGCAGCTCTGTGCCCAGTGGGCAGCTCATGAAGTTCCGGGGAGTCGCTACTGTCGGAGCCACCTCGGAGTATCAGATCACTTATACTGCTACCCCCGGAGTCCCTACCACCGCAGTCCGGGTAGCAACCTTTGCAAGTGCCCAGCAGGATGTAGAGCTTTCCTTCAAGGTCGATTGGATCAAGAATGTTGACCTGAAAAATAGCCTTATTATGAAACTCCAGAATGCAGAGGCCGACCAAGGCCAGGGAAACACAAAGGCTGCCAAGAATACCCTAAATGCCTTTATCAATGAGGTAAATGCCCAAAAAGGTAAAGGCATAGATACTGATGCTGCTACCATACTGGAGCAGGATGCACAATATCTGATTGATCATCTATAAGCAATTGGGTAATCCAAAAAAGATCAACTTTTCAGACTGAAGGTATGCGGATTTATAAAAATCAGATTAAAAATGTATGGCCCCAATACCTTAAGATAGAACTCTTCCTGGTACTAATAATAGGCATTACTCAATTAAGTCTGAATACCCAAAATGAATTAGCAAAATATAACTGGGATATTGAAACTCTTCAAAAAAGGATTGGCCCGTTTAAGCTACCCGATCCATCACACAAGGGAAGATTTAAAAGTTTCACCATTATCTTAACGGAGAAGAGGATTCTAACCCCAGAATTGGCCATTCCAGAGAGTGTAGCCAGTTTCGAAATTATTGATGAAAATGGCCTCTCTCACTTCAAAGATTCATTTAATCTTGAACTCAGTAAACACGGTTTTAATGATAGCTGGACAGTGGCACCTAAAATTTTGGAAGGCTCGAAGGGTACTGGCCTTATATTTTATTATAGCGTCGTACCAAGCGCACCTAGCAGTGGCGAATTATGTCAGGTCTTTGCATTTAAAAAGGATAAGCTAACAGCGTTATCCCCACCAATTACAGTTTATGGTTCGATTTATCCCTTGCGAAAGGGAGGCTCGAAAGATTCAGAAAGGCTTAATGAGGGGGATACTATGAAATTTGGAGTCTGGACAGGATGGTTTGAGGTGACTGTTCCAATTTTTATAGATTTACATGAATTGAGTAAGCCTAAAATAATTCCAAAATACTATAACAACAAATACCAGCAGCATACCTTTGATGTCATAACAGAGCGACAAAAAATAGACGAAGATGAAGTCCTTGTAAGGCTCTTCAAGGATCCGAAGGATATCTCACCTTACCTTATGCCTGTTAGAAATCAAAGCGTGGTAGAATTTATGGAGGTTCTGGGAAATCCGGTGATTGAATCGGATGATTTTCTACTTAGGATTGATATAAAAGATCCATGGCTTAAAGTTAAGATCAACGGGATAGAAGGTTGGGTTAAGGATGGAGAAGGTTTTGAAGCCCTCGGACTTCCAGCAGCCGGCTAAATGTTGAGCATAGGATAAAGGGTTTGCACCCTTGACAATATTGATCGGTTTTAATATACAAGAATCAACTTCTACCTCTTTTATGGAGTATCATGTCAAGACCACTACGCATCGAATACCCAGGTGCCTTTTACCATGTTACATCAAGAGGCAATGAACGAAAGGATATATTCAAGATTGACAGTTATCGTGAGAAGTTTCTTTCCTATTTATTATCCGCCACAGACCGTTATAAAGCAGCGATACATGTCTATTGTTTTATGAATAATCATTACCCAGGAATGAAAACTTCAGGCTTCGGGTTGAAGCCTTATCTATACTAAGGTTATTTCAGGGTGATAAAAGGGTTGGAGAGATGGTTGTAAATCTTTTAAGGGATGTTCAGCCTGGGAAAAGGCTTAAGGGAGATGAAGAGCTCGTGTTCGAGCTCTTGCCTATCACCTTAGGCAAGAAGAGCGTACCTACTCTAATGGAGGCCCTGGTTAGATTCAGGGATGACAGGGCGATTGAGAACATTGGTGAGGCGTTAGAAAAAGCAACTAATTATTACTGGCATCCTGAATCGAAATCTATTGATCCTTTACCTGATAATCGGCCTGGGCATTACTTTAAGATATCCTTTAAGGATGCGTTTATTTCCCAATGGAAGGCATGGTGGGAAATCCACAAATCGGAATATCAAGATCCATCTGGACAACCCTAATTGATCAAAAAAACGCTTAATATAGAATCACCAAGGCAAACCTTAGAGGGTTTTTAGTTACCCCCTTAAAATCGACATCAGAGAATCTGCGAGGGAGGTTGTCTCCAGTTCAGATTGGGTCTTATTTTTCATATCCCTCAATACGGCCTTGCCCTTTTTTATCTCATCTTCTCCAATAATCACCACATATCTTATGCCAAGCTTGTCTGCCCTTCTCATCTGGCTCTTGAGGCTGCCCCCATCATAATCTATCTCTGTCCTTATCCCTCTACTTTTTAGTTCAAATATGATTGGGATTGCAATGTCCCTGGCTTCCTTTCCAAGGAGGGCGATGAATAGATCCGGGTTGGAAGGCTTTATCTGGCTTCTATCAATCAAAGAGGCTACTCTTTCCATACCAATGGCAAAACCTATTCCAGGGATAGGAGGCCCACCGAGGTCCTCCACGAGTCCGTCGTACCTACCACCGGCTGCAATGGTATTCTGCGCCCCAAGACGGGTTGTAGTCATCTCAAATGATGTCTTTGTGTAATAGTCAAGGCCCCGTACAAGGCGATTATTAATCTTATACGGAAGATTTAGTCTGTCAAGCCCGGATATTACCTCGCTGAAGTGGGAACGACATTCTGGGCAGAGAAAGTCAATAGTCGCCGGCGCATCCATGCTGGCAGATCTGCACCCTTCTCTCTTGCAGTCAAGTATCCGTAAAGGGTTCGTTGAAAACCTCCTGACGCAGTCTTCGCAAAGCCCTGAGAGTCTAGGTTCGAGAAAATCAGACAGGGCATTCCTGTAGCCTGGTCGGCATGATTTGCACCCGAGACTATTTATCTCGAGGACCCTGTCTTCAATGCCGATTTCCTCGAAAAAGGAATGGAGGATAAACAGGATCTCCACATCGATAATAGGTTCAATTGTTCCCATTGCCTCAGCCCCTATCTGATAGAACTGCCTGAACCTTCCTGCCTGAGGTCTTTCATGTCTGAACATGGGGCCCAGATAGGACAGTTTTGTTGTTGGAGTTAACTGATAGAGCCTATGTTCGATAAAGGCCCTGACAACGGATGCTGTCCCCTCTGGTCTTAAGGTGAGCATCTTGCCGCTCCGATCAGGAAAGGTATACATCTCCTTCTGGACTATATCTGTGGTATCCCCTATCCCCCTCAAAAATAGCTCTGTTGCCTCAATTATAGGTATCCTGATCTCGGAATATCCGAAGTTCCTGAATATCCTCTTAGCGCTCCCTTCGATAAATTCCCATATCTCCATCTCTTCAGGAAGGATATCGTTTATGCCTTTGATTGAAGTGATTTTATCCATCGCATGACAATATAGTCTTAGATGATGTCTCAAGTCAACACACATCTTTTGCAAGAATCCTGGAAATGGATTCACTCGTCTAGTATAGCAAAACATAGTTAATAGTTAACTTGAATAGATCTACATAACTAAATGATATTGTAATATTAATACGCTGCACAAAATGAAGTATTTATCACACAGCTAATGTCCGGTAACTATGCGTTGTATCGGGCTTCCTCCGTTGGAAATAGACACGGCTTGCGTCAAATCCTGCCTGATTGCAATGGAGTTCCAATTGGTAATCTGCTATCTTATAGCCTATTAGAGAAAAGGTTTCTTGTAAATATAAATATCATACCAGGAGGATCTTATGGCAGGATGGATATTATTAACAGGTTTAATCCTTTTAGTCCTTTGGGTCATCCTTGCCTATAATGGTCTTGTGACATTAAGGAATCAGGTAGAGAATGGATGGAGGCAGATAGATGTTCAATTAAAAAGGCGGCATGACCTCATACCGAATCTTGTAAACACGGTACAGGGTGCAATGGAATTTGAGAGGGAGACATTAGAGAAGGTCATAGAGGCGAGGGGAAAGGCGGTCTCTGCCACAACAGTCCAGGAGAAAGGGTCAGCAGAGAATATCCTGACCCAGGCCCTGGGGAGGCTCTTTGCCCTGGTAGAAAACTATCCGACCTTAAAGAGCAACCAGAATATCCTCCAACTCCAGGAGGAACTGACCTCTACAGAGAACAGGATCGGCTTTGCAAGACAATTTTACAATGACCTGGTTGCCCAGTTTAATACCAAGCAGGAGGTCTTCCCATCCAATATGATCGCTTCTGTTTTTAGTTTCAAGAGGGCGGACTATTTTCAGGCCGAGGAGGCAGCACAGCAGGTACCGAAGGTAGACCTGAGTATAAAGGGATAGAATGCCAAAGTCCCAGGAGGGGTTGGATTTTGACATTTGACATTTCTCTATGACCGATATCTACTCGCAGCAGCATCGTAATCGCAAGGTTACCATTATCCTGATTATCTCCTTTCTTATCCTTCTCGGACTCCTTGGATATGCCATCGATATATACTCATTCGGGACGCTCAGGATGACCGGGATCCCGGCGGCTACTATCATTGCCCTATCCCTTGCAAGTATAAACGGATTTGCGTCATATTTTTATGGGGACAAGATTGTCTTGAGCTCACTCCATGCAGGAGCCCTTTCCTTTGAGAATCTATCCCACAAGAGGCTCCATAATATTGTAACTGAGATGGCCCTGGCCTCCGGCCTTCCTATGCCCAGGATCTATGTAATACCAGATCCTGCGCCGAATGCCTTTGCCACAGGAAGGAACCCCCAGAATGCAACCCTGGGTGTCACCCAGGGGCTTCTTGATACAATGAATAGGGAGGAGCTCCAGGCAGTGATAGCTCATGAGATGGGACATATAAGAAATTATGATATCCTGACGATGACTGTGGTGACTGTCCTTGTCGGGACAATAGCCCTCTTATCAGATTGGGCAATGAGGACATGGAGGTATGGAGGGATCAGGACAAAAAGGGGATCGAGATCCAAGGGCCTCCATCCTGTAATCCTCCTCGTCATTATCTTATTCGTTATCATTTCTCCCGTCCTTTCCAGGATTATCGCCATGGCCGTGTCAAGGCAGAGGGAGTATCAGGCGGATGCAAGCTCAGCAGAGTTTACCAGGAACCCGCTTGCCCTGGCATCTGCCCTTGAGAAGATAAGTCAGACAAAATCACCTGTAAGGACGGCCCACAGGTCTACGGCCCATCTATTTATCAGTGATCCTCTTCAAAGAAAACTGGATAATAAAGAGGGGTTATTTGCCGATATCTTTTCAACACACCCGCCGATCCAGGGCAGGGTCGATAGATTAAAGAGGATGGCCTATGTCTACTCAGGAAGCGGCTAAAAAAGGGTCTTGCCCAGGTTGCGAAGGGGAGTTAAAGGAGGTATATGCAGAGGCCCATTATGGGAGATACCTCTTGTTGGATCAATGTCAAGACTGCGGTGGAATATGGTTTGATCAGTGGGAGCTATATTACTTAAAAGAGGATGAGGCCGAGAGGCTTGATCCTGTTAATAAGGAAAGACTCCTTGCGCCATTGTCTTCAAGAAAAGGGGCGGGTCTCTGCCCTGAATGTAAGGTCAGCCTTGAGCCCTTCTCGGATCTTAACCTTCCTGAGGATGCAGATATCAAACGGTGTCCGGGATGCAGCGGCCTCTGGCTTAACAGGGGCGAACTCAGTAGATACGAGGAGCGCAGGAAAGGGCTTAGAAGCAGACATAAAGATAGCCCATTTCCTCCGGGTCAATCCCTTTCGCAGAACCAGGAAGTCCATGATAAGAGGTTGGAATTGCTTCAGGGTCTTGGTAAGGCACTCTCTACCAGGGTTGCACCTGAGACCCCCGATACAATTGCCCTGGATGAACCCGAGATAGACAGAAAGGAGTTGACAAAAGATCTGATATTTATAATCATAAACATCTTATTGAGGCTCTTTCTGAAGATTTAAGCAAAACAACGGGGCCTTTTACTAACAAGATCGCTATTTTTAGCGGTATATCGGAGGTCTGATGGCTGAAGAAAAGAAGGAAAAATGGCTAAATTACCTTGCACTGACAACAGTTATATTGGCAGTCTGTGCAACCCTTTCTACATTCAAGGGCGGTGGTTATTCAACCAAATCGCTTCTAAGCCAGACACAGGCATCTGACCAGTGGGCCTTCTTCCAGGCAAAGAGCATAAAGGGGAATCTTTATGAGATTCAAAAGGAAAAGATTGAGCTCGAACTTGAACTCCTGCGCGCCAGAGGACCAAAGGAGGTAGCTTCCGATTATGAGAAAAAACTGGATGCCTATACAAAAAAGGTAGCAAAGTATGACGGCGAGAAAGATGAGATCCAGAAAGAGGCGAAAAGACTGGAGTCTATAAGGGATGACGCAAAGAGTCATTCTCAGGCCTTCGGTATAGCAGTAATATTCCTCCAGATCGGCATACTCCTCTCATCCATTGCTGCCCTATTGAAGAAAAAGATAGTCTGGATAGCCGGTCTTGCCCTTGGGGCAATTGGCCTGGTCCATTTTGCAAATGGGTTTCTTATATTTTTAAAGTAGCATTTGCAAAATGAACTATCCTGTAGCAAGTTACAGGGTAGCTCATTGACGACACAGATGATTATTCGGATTCTGTTCTGGCCATGCTTTCTACCAGCGAGGTAGTAACGCCTTCCATTTATCTGCACCGGTTAATAGTTGATTTGCTGGCACAGGGCCGCCAATGCGAACTATTTTCTTATGATACAGCCTACCTTGAGCGGTAATGAGAGAAGGATTATCTCTGGTAACAAGGGACAAGGCCCTGAGGTTTGCGGCGAGCAAGTATTGAAATTAAACTTGACATCACGGGGCCTCATGGCTTATAGATAACTATACTAGTTACTTTGAATTATTAAGGAGGTACTTTCCAGATGGGTGATACAAAGATCGAAGAGGAATTAGATTTAAGGGGTGTTGTATGCCCTTATAACTTTGTAAAAACAAAGCTGAAACTTGAAGAGATGGATCCAGGCCAGATCCTATCTGTGCTCATAGATGATGGTGAACCGCTTAGGAATGTCCCGAGGAGTGTTAAGGAAGAGGGACACAAGATCCTAAAAGTAGAACAGGTGGATTCATCCTATAGGGTACTCATTGAAAGAGGCTGACCTGCCTTTTATGCCTTTCATAAAGATCAATCAATACAGGACAAGACATGCTAGATGAATCAGGGTTTAAAGATGTATCAAAAAGGATATTTGATATAGCTAAATCCAATGAGACGGAGGTAATGTTAGTCTCGAAGGATGAGTCCCTTGCCCGGTTTTCCAACAACATCATCTCCCAGCATATATCCAGCATGGAAACCGACATCATAATCCGGGTTCTCATTGGCCAGAGACAGGGCAAGGCCAGCACAACACAGTATGACCAGGAGTCCCTGGTAAAGGCTGTAAAAAAAGCAGAGATGGCTGCATCGGCCCAAAAGGAAGACCCATCAATACTCCCTCTCGCGCCCCCGCATGTTTATGGGCCGATTAACAACTATGTAGAGAAGACTGCCAGGATATCTCCTGACGAGAAGGTCAGCGCCATAAAAGAGGTTATCAGAAAGGCAGAGGATAAGGGGTTAAAGTCTGCCGGGATCTTCTCAAATGAAGACAACATAGTAGGCATTGCAAACTCCAACGGCCTTTATGCCTACAACAGATCAACCAGCGCCACATTCAGCATCACATCAATGACTGATGACTCCTCCGGATGGGCTGAGGACACAAACAAGGATGTATATAAAATAGACCATTTGCAGCTTGGCCGGATAGCGGCTGAAAAGGCCGATTCAAGCAGGGAGCCAAAAGATATAGATCCCGGAGAGTACACCGTTATTCTTGAGCATGCCGCAGTCTCGGACCTCCTCCTTTTTATGGCCTACGAGGGATTCGGGGCCTTAAACTACATCGAGGGGAGGAGTTTTCTTTCAGGTAAATTAGGCGAGAAGGTGTTCGGTGAGACGATTACCATTATCGATGACCCTTTCCAACCAATGACCATTGGGATGAGTTTTGATTTTGAAGGGATGCCAAAAAGGCCGATACCCCTCATAGTGAACGGAAAGGCTAAGAATGTAGCCCATGACAGAAAGACCGCCTGTAAGGCGGGAACTCTTTCGACAGGCCATGCCCTTCCCCAGCCAAACCCTTATGGTCCAATGCCCCTCAATATAGTGCTTAAAGGCGGGGATTCATCTATTGAAGAGATGATCAGGTCGACGAATAGAGGGATTCTGGTAACAAGGTTTCATTATACAAATATCATCGACCCGGTTAAACTTACCATTACAGGCATGACAAGGGACGGGACCTTCCTGATTGTCGATGGCAAGATTGCCCATCCGGTAAAGAATATGAGGTTTACGGATAGCGTGGTGAGGATATTCAATGAGACAGAGGCCCTCTCCAAAGATCAGGTCTTTGCAAAGGCCTTCTTCGGAGGCGGGTTTGTCGTCCCTGCCATGAAGGTAAGAGGCTTTAATTTTTCAAGCACTACCAGATTTTAAGATGTTTCCCGGAGGCAGAAGATGAGAGATTTCGCGGCTATAGCCCTAAACAGCGCAAAGATAAATGGGGCAACCTATGCGGACATCAGGATTATTATAAAGGATACAGAGGATATAGAAGTAAGAAATGGTGAGATTGCAACACTTGACGAGTCGGAATCAATAGGCTTCGGGGTCAGGGTGATAGTCAATGGTTGCTGGGGCTTTGCGGCAAGCAGCAGGATGGAAAAAGAGGAGATAGAGAAGATCACAAAAAAGGCGTGCGCAGAGGCTGCTGCAAGTTCAATGCTCAAGAAGGAGGATATAAGGCTTTCAAAGGAGGAGATCCATCAGACTACCTGGCACACGCCCTTTATTATCGATCCATTTAGCGTGCCGGTTACAGAGAAGCTGGACCTGCTCTTTAGGATAGATAAGATCCTGCGGGCCGACCCAAGGATCGCGGTCGCTGAATCGAGCATGAATTTTATGAGGGAGAGGCAGCTCCTTGCCACGTCAGAGGGAAGCCTTATAGAGCAGACCCTCTTAAGGAGCGGAGGAGGCTATTCTGCCACTGCTGTAAAGGACGGGGATGTGCAGAAGAGGTCATTTCCTATGTCTTTCGGAGGCCAATATCTCGGTATGGGATATGAGATAATAAGATCCCTTGACCTCGTTGAGAATGCCGAGAAGACCAGAGAAGAGGCGATAGCCCTGCTTTCCGCCCGGCCCTGTGCTCCCGGAAAAAAGGACATTATAATTGACGGAACGCAGCTTGCCCTCCAGATCCATGAATCGGTCGGTCACCCATCGGAGCTTGACCGGGTAATGGGGCTTGAGGAGAATTATGCAGGGAGGAGCTTCCTTACAACAGAGAAGTACGGGAAATTCAGGTACGGCTCAGACATTGTAAATCTCGTCGCAGATTCAACCATGCCCACAGGCCTTTCTACTTTTGGTTTTGATGATGACGGGATCAGGGCACAGAGGTGGCATATAGTGAAGGATGGAACCTTTACCGGCTATCATACCAACCGGGAGTTTGCCCATGTAATTGGGGATGAGAGGAGCAAGGGTGCCAACAGGGCAGACGGATGGTCTTCCCTCCCGATGATAAGGATCACGAACTTAAGCCTTATGCCGGGAGACTGGAGACTTGAGGATCTGATAAAAGACACAGAGGATGGGCTCTTCTTCTGCACCAACAAGTCCTGGTCCATTGACCAGCTCCGTTACAACTTCCAGTTTGCAGCAGAGATAGGCTGGGAGATTAAAAAAGGCAAGCTTGGCAATATGGTAAAGAACTGCACATATCAGGGGATTACGCCTGAATTCTGGTCTTCCTGCGACGCCATATGTAATATCGATTATTGGAGGCCCTGGGGCGTGGTCAATTGCGGCAAAGGACAGCCCGGTCAGACAGCAGAGATGTCCCATGGTGCTGCCCCTGCAAGGTTCCGGAACGTCACTGTTGGCATTGCTAAATAAGCTGTCTATTTCTTTTCCTCTTTTATGAACTTGTCAGGTGATTTGTCAAATCTTTCCTTACAAGCTTTTGCACAGAAATAATAGGTCTTTCCTTTATAACTGCTTGTAGCAGCGGCATTCTTCTCATCCACATCCATTCCGCAGATCGGATCTTTGGCCATTTGTGCCTCTCTTATTAAAAAGTTAATAATATAAAAGGCCGCTTCCGATTATAAGTTTAGAACCGTAAGCGGCCATCTATTTCCTAATTCAGCAGATGGATATTACCAGCGTCCGCCGCCACCACCGCCGCCAGACCTTCCGCCACCGCCAGCACCCCTGTATCCGCCGCCTCCCGGCCTGGAGGATGAGGACCTCTTCTCCTGAGGTCTTGCCTCGCTCACTACCAGAGTCCTTCCCTCATACTCCTTTCCGTTAAGCGCCGAGATAGCACTCGTCGCCTCTTCAGAGTTGCTCATCTCTACAAATCCAAAGCCTTTTGACTGGCCTGAAT
>CAYZUL010000010.1:0-54327 GCA_964481895.1 uncultured Nitrospirota bacterium
GAGATGACACCATAATAGGCGGTTCCGGCACAAACACCATAATAGGCGGAGGGGGCAACGACACCATACAAGGCGGAACCGACAAAAACACCATCCTCGGCCAGGATGGAAACGACACAGTCTTCGGCGGAGACAACGGCGACCAACTCGAAGGCGGAGCGGGCGATGATTACATACAAGGCGGAGCGGGCTTTTTTGCAACTACATTTTATACCACAAATCATGAGCAAAAACACCTGTCCGAAATGCCAGTTACGGCAGCGGTGTAATAATGTCATAAAAACAGACTTGATTCCCGCTAAAATCATTCGGGAATGACAGGTTGAGAGGGATTTGAAAACAAAATCCAACGAAAGGAGGTTAGCGGAATGAAAAAGATGGTTTTGGTTTTAATTCTGTTTTTATTTCCGGCGGCGGTTTTTGCGGGCGAGTATGTGCTTATCAAAGGAAAGGGAGTGGAGGTATGCGAGGAGTATGGGAAGAACTTAAATTCCTTGAATCCACCACTTTTCCGTACGATGTACGAGCGTAAACTTAATCCAGAATTCAAGGATTTCAGCAAGCCGGAGTGGGAGAAATTGTATTATGAGCATAGGGAGAGCGAGAAGTTATTTCCCAAGATAGACCTTTTTGTGTGGGAGAGTGATGCCGATCCCTCCCATCATAATTTCGTGAGAAAAGGGAAAAACCTGCGCAACACTCAAAAACAGCGCACAGAGGCATGGAAAAGGTATAAGGCGGATAGACAAGCGCTCTTACGTCCTGGACTTCCCATTAGCAAGGTCGATATTGATAACGACGGAAAAATAGAAAATATAGCTCGTGACAGTGTAAATAATAACATACTTTTGGTTTTGAATGGCGATAAGACAGACATTGATTTGAAAAAAACCGCCCTGCTTTTACAGCACCAAAGCCTTCCCGTTGATGTAGAGGCCGACATCTATGATCATGTTCATTATGATGTCATTATTTATAAAAATAAGGCATATTTTGATTTATGGAAAGATGTAAGGGAAGAAAAAAGGGATATCAATTCTATATGGGGTATACTGCAGGTATTTATCACAGAAAATCAAAAAACAGAGGAGCTATGCACATATAATTATAGATAACAACCGACATGACCTCAAAGGAGGAACGCCATGGATCTACATCTCTCAAGTAATTATTCACAGGAGCTTTATAATTTTTTGAGACAGGAGGGTATAGAAGGATACAGGCCGGCAGCTTACGTTGATTCAAAGGGAATACAGACGATTGGTGTGGGCTATAATCTGCGCGAGAAGAGTAATCTTGATCTTGTGTTGCAGACTTTCGGCTTTGATGCAGCAGAAACGCAATTAACAGGAGATGCCTTGCTTGCTGAAAGGGATTATATTGTAAGGATACGAGAGATTGTCAATAGGACCACCTACCCTCCTACCAAGGCTGGAACTGATCAACTTCAGGCTGATTTGAACGCCATAATGCAGGCCCGCGCTGATAATACAATTGCAGGATATCCAGAAACATTCACCAGAAGAACTTCATTTTCCTTCAGCACGCCCGATGAGGCAAAAACCGTATTTGATGCCATAATTCCGGACTATGAAAACAGGGTTTTCACTCAAATAAGAAATGCGCGCACAAGCGCAGGCAAGACATTAGAGCAGGCCAATGCAGTTATAGAAAGTTTAAGAGGAACAGAAGAGCTTGAAGCCCTTGTTTCTTTGAAATATAACGGAATTAATTTCCCTGCAACTGCAAAAGCAATCTTACAAGACAACCGCGCCGAGGCCTGGTATGAGATCAGATACAACTCCAATGGCGGCAGCAGCAAGAGCAGCGGCATCGCCAACAGGCGTTACTCCGAGGCCGACCTCTTCGGCCTTTACGACTCAGGCCCCTTTACCCCTGTAGAGGCTAAAGAGGTACTCCGAATGTACACAAGGCATAGAGATACCATATTGCAATATGAAACCAGCTTCCCTCCTCCATTAGGCATCTCCTTGGAAATAAAATCTGCTAAAGATTATCTAATAACCAGCTTTGCCTCCAATGCCACAATAGACGGAGAAGTGCTGGTCGGAGTTGACAAGGCCAATGCCCTTGAGAATAACCCCAATGACTATTATCTCCAGGGAACAGCAAAGAACGACTTAATCTTTGGAGAAGGGGGAAGCGATCTGATTTATGGAAACACCGGCGGCGACGTGATCTACGGAGGAGAGGAAAACGATACCCTCTTTGGAGAGGGAGGAAGCGATACCCTCCATGGCGAGGGGGGAAATGACCTTCTGATAGGAGGAGCAGGCAATGACACCATAAATGGCGGAGCCGGAGTTGACACCTACATTTACAACACCGGAGACGGACAAGACACCATCACAGACTCAGACGGCATTGGCACAATCATCTACGACGGTAAAACCGTTTTATCCGGCCTCCATAAAAACAGCGACCCGGCAGACACATGGCAGGGCACAAACGGAGAGATACTCACCAGATCCGGCAACGACCTCGTCATAACAAAAACAGGGCCTACATTAGACAGCATCACCGTAAAAAACTACTTCAGCAGCGCCGCATCAAACCCCCTCGGCATCAAACTCACAGACGAGACAGGCTACAGCAATTTGCCAACAAGCACCATAGACATGGCAGCCCTCAACATTAACTCCTTCATTGCCGGCCAGGATTCACCAACCGACACCAATTATATAGTCCGCCTCAACAACAACGGCGACTATGTCCAGATAGACCACACCGACGATCAGATATACGGCGGAACAGGAGACGACACCGTATATGCAGGCACAGACGATGATCTCATAGAAGGCGGCAACAAATATTTTCTCCATCTGTCACGGTTTTGTCACACCTGCTGTGATAGGATGCAAGCATTCAGCCATTACCTATCGGCTTGAAAAAACTTGAGTTGATGGTTGATTGTTGAAAGCTGATGTTGTGATGTGTAGTGGACTTGCCGGACAAAAGGAGGCTATGGCGGGGTGTTGAATGAGCTTTGAATAAGGGGATTTGAAAACAAAATTCAGGAAAGGAGGTTAGTGAGATGAAAAAGACGATTTTGGTTTTATGTGCGATGTTTCTGATGTTGAGTCTTGCGGTTATGTCTACACCCTTTTCTGGGAAAAAAGGTGCAAAGGCTGATAGCAAGACACCGGCAAAATGCTGGCAGAAGCTGGAGAAATACGAGCCGGTGCCGGTGGGCGGCGGCGAGTCAACGAGAATTGATGATAAAGTATGGAGGTCGCCATACGATGTCGTTTCTGAGGATCTGCGGAGAGTGTTTGATGATGATGAGGATGAGACATCGGTGTGTGCTGCGTATGAGGAAGTGCTGAATGCAACCTGCGAGCCGCCGGAGAAGCTGCAATGCAACTGGACATTGCCTGAAGGAGAGAAGCGGTTTAAAAAGCTGGAGTGGAAGCCGCTTGAGCCAAAGGAATATTGGGGGCTAATCCAAGACATAGCGCTGAGCGGTTTGAATGAGAAGTTCCGGGTTGGGCAATGGGAGAAATTTAAAGAGCCTGAATATAAAAAGGAACTTGAACAAGGCACTCTGCGCCTTGCAGTGACAACAGTTGACATTAACCAAGATGGCAAGGAAGAACAGGTTGTACACTTAAATCGGACACCTGATTGTGCAACAAGAGGTGTGTTCGGCGTAATGGACCCTGAAACCAAGCGCATGGACTGGCAGCGCAATAAAGTATTTTTTCATGTCAATGCTCTCTCTTATTATGGCGCAGAGATCATGCTGTATGAGGGCAAGGCATTTGTATTTAAAATAGAGGATATGTATCAACCTAAGACTGGTTATCCTACAAAAGAAGTGATATTACATGAATTATTTTCGTCCGGTAACGAATGCCATTTCAACTACCTTAAAGGAGGTACAAAACAATGACCGTTCAATACAACAATCAACTGACAGATGAGCAGTACAGGGACAAGAGGTATAATACGCTCTTGTGGCTTGAAACCGTTGGGGGCCAAGTAGATCTCACCGCCTACACAGACAGCGCCGGCTACCCCACCATTGGGGCAGGCTTCAAGATTGATTCAAATTGGAAGGAGATCCTTGATGGAATGGGGTTTGATACAACTAACGGCGCGCCCGCTGCCGAAAAGACCTACATAAAACTCATTGAAGACCTTATTCCCCCAAACTCAGACAAAAAATTTACCACCAGCGAGATGGCGACCTTAAACCAACAACTTAACACCATCATGCAAGCGCGTTACGACTATTATGTCAGCATCGGAGACAATACCAAGCGGCAGACTTTTTCATTCACTGACGCGGCTGAAGTAGAAACAACCTTTCAGGTAATAGCAGACAAGAGAGAAGAAATATTACGCACATGGCTTGGGGAGACTGTCGCGACACAATACGCCATAGTTCCAAGAGGCAACGAGCGCATTGCACTTCTGTCATTGGTCTATAACAATATTATTGGGCCTGGCAAATCGCCAATTCTACTCAATGATATTAAAAACGGCAACCGAGCCGAAGCCTGGTATGAGATACGATATAACTCAAACAAAAACGATGAAAACGGCATTGCCAAGAGACGATTCTTTGAGGCCGAGATGTTCGGGCTTTACAACGATCCCGCAGTCGTATCAACGGATGATGCCCAGCAAGTCTATCGCATGCTGCAAAAACATCGGACAGACATTGCCGATAAAGAAGCGAAATATGGAGTTGCGTTTGACGGCACACCGGGCATCCGGCAAATCAACGGACAGACCGTTCTACAAGCTGCGAACAATGACTACGACACATCACTGTTAACCGACGGCACAATAGACACCCTCGAAGCCTCCCTCAACTCCGCCAAAACCGTCATCCTCACCGACCTGCGCACACAATATGCAAGCAATCCTGACCTTGTGGCAAAACTCCAGGACACGAGCTTCAAATCCACAGACATCTACCTAAACCCATCAAAGCCGACCGACGACTATCGCGGCTCAGTCATGAGCGTATCCCTCTTCTCCATCAACAATAACAGCCTGATGATCGGGATGGACCAGACAGACTACATGTTCGGCGGCAATGGGAACGATGTATTGATAGGAGATGCAGGGAATGATTATATCGCCGGCGGATTAGGGAACGACTACATAGAAGGAGGAATCGGCAATGACATCTACATCATCAACACCGGCGACGGACAAGACACCATCACAGACTCAGACAGCATTGGCACAATCATCTACGACGGTAAAACCGTTTTATCCGGCCTCCATAAAAACAGCGACCCGGCAGACACATGGCAGGGCACAAACGGAGAGATACTCACCAGATCCGGCAACGACCTCGTCATAACAAAAACAGGGCCTACATTAGACAGCATCACCGTAAAAAACTACTTCAGCAGCGCCGCATCAAACCCCCTCGGCATCAAACTCACAGACGAGACAGGCTACAGCAATTTGCCAACAAGCACCATAGACATGGCAGCCCTCAACATTAACTCCTTCATTGCCGGCCAGGATTCACCAACCGACACCAATTATATAGTCCGCCTCAACAACAACGGCGACTATGTCCAGATAGACCACACCGACGATCAGATATACGGCGGAACAGGAGACGACACCGTATATGCCGGAGACGGCAACGACCGGATATACGGCGGAGCGGGTGACGACACCCTTTCAGGCGACAACAACTATTCCTATATCATAGACGGACAAGACTACATAGAAGGAGGCGACGGCAACGACATTATTGCAGGCGGTTATGAAGACGACATACTCATAGGCGGAGCGGGAAACGATATTATAGCAGGCGAATACTTAGGCGGCTACGATGCCTACGCACAAAGAGACCCCGCAAAAAGCACCGGCGCCTCCAATGACGACTACATAGACGGCGGAGACGGGGATGATGTCCTTGTAGGGGGTCTCGGAAACGACACCATCATAGGAGGCGCAGGGAACGACCAGATAGACGGCGATTTATTCACAACCGGAAGTTCAGGCACAATCCATCCGGAAAATGCCGGAAACGACACCATAGATGCAGGAGCCGGCAGCGATATCGTATACGGATATGGCGGAAACGACATTATCTTTGGCGGGGCTGGCAGCGCCACAGACAACGACTACATAGACGGCGGAGATGGAGATGACACCATAATAGGCGGTTCCGGCACAAACACCATAATAGGCGGAGGGGGGGATGATTACATACAAGGCGGTGCAGGCGATGGAAACAACGCCATCTATGGCGGCGGAGGCAATGACGACATCATTGCCGGAGCAGGAAACGACTATATAGACGGCGGCGCAGGAGATGACACCATAGACGGCGGAGACGGCGGCAACACCCTGCTCGGCGCAGACGGCAACGACACCATAGTCGGCGGTTCAGGAGGCGACTATATAGACGGCGGAGCAGGCGATGACGCCATAGACAGCGGACAAGGAGACAACACATCAGACACCATCTACGGCGGAGACGGCAGCGATACCTATATCTTTGGCAGAGGGAGCGGCCAGGACATCATCATAGACAGCAGCGGCACAGACACCATTCAAGTCGCCGATGATGTAAACCCTGATGACATCACCACCGTGCGCCTGGGCAACGACCTCTACCTTGTCATCAACGACACGAGCGACATCCTCCAGATAAACGACTGGTTTACAAGCGACGCAAACAAAATAGAGAGCATCCAATTCGGAGACGGCACCGTGTGGGACGGCAGCGCCCTTATATCCATGATTCTGCAAGGCACGGATGGCGACGACACAGTTACAGGTAGTTCACACAACGATAACCTGTACGGATTTCTTGGCAACGACACCCTTGCCGGGGGAAGGGGCAACGACACCCTTGATGGCGGCGCCGGGGATGACGCTTATATCTTCAACATAGGCGACGGGGTTGACACTATCACTGATAGGGCATCTTTGGCAGAAGGCAACCGCATCGTATTTGGCGCGGGGATTACGCCGGGTGATCTGAAACTGAGCTATCAGGGGGATGCTCTTATCATCACCATAGGAGCAAACGGGGATGCCCTGTATCTTAAAGGGTTTAATCCCAACGATATTTATGGGGCACATGCCGTGGAGAGCTTTGAATTTGATGACGGTACAATTCTCAGTTACTCTCAGCTTATAGACCGAGGCTTTAATATAACCGCAACCACGGGGGATAATGTTATCACCACCGGCGCAGGAGATGATGTCATCACGGTCGGCGATGGCAACAATTTCATCAGCGCTGGAGACGGAAACAACACCATTGGTGCAGGAGACGGGAGTAATGTTATCACCACCGGCACAGGAGATGATGTCATCACGGTCGGCAACAGAACAAATACCATCAATGCGGGCGATGGAAATAACATAGTCAATGCCGGAGATGGAACCTATGACATTCAAACCGGAAATGGTGATGATATAATCACTGTTGGCGCAGGCAACAGCATCATCTTTGCCGGCAACGGGAATAACATCATAAATACCGGCGGAGGAAATAACCTTATTACCGCAGGCGCAGGAAACGATGTCATCACAGTCAGTGATGGCCGCAATACAATCATGGCAGGAGGCGGAAACGACACCATTTACGGAGGACTCGGAAACGACACCATCATAGGAGAGGAAGGGGACGACTGGATAGACGGCGGCAAAGGGGATGATTATCTTGGCGGCGGCGACGGCAACGACACATACATCTTCGGCAGAGGGAGCGGCCATGACTTCGTAAGCGACAACGGCGGGACAGACACTATTCAGTTCGCCTCTGATGTAAATCCCGATGACATCACAACTTTGCGTCAAGGGGATAACCTCTCCTTTGTCATAAACGACACCGGTGATACCCTTCAGGTAGGCTACTGGTTTACAAGCGATGCAAACAAAATAAAGAACATCCGGTTCGGCGACGGAACCGTGTGGGACGGCAGCACCATAACAGCAATGGTTTTACAGGGCACAGAGTGGGATGATGTCCTGACAGGCACAGACAGTGGGGAGATAATCAATGGACTCGGAGGAAACGACATAATTTTTGCCGGAGGCGGGAACGATACGATTAACGGCGGCGCGGGGAACGACACGATAGATGGCGGAGAAGGAGACGATATCATATACGGCGTTTCCGGAGATAATACCTACCGCAGCATTCAATATGCGGACATCTTAAACGAGGCACAGACAAAGATTGCAGAGATTGAAAACAATCTTATAGACGGAGTCTACTTCATCGGCGAAGGGAACCCTTTTCCACAGCTCCCTCCTGATGCCCCTTCGGATATTCGCGCTCAATTTGACGCCATGATGGATACAGGCCTTGCTCCTGGCGAAGCGCAGGCGGCCTTCCAATCCTTACTCAACTGGCTTAACTACGGCGGACAAGGCGCGGACAGCAATGACTACATATACGGAGGCGCAGGCAACGACATACTCATGGGCGGCAGCGGCAATGACCAGATATACGGTGGTGACGGAGATGACATGATAGACGGCAGGGATAATGCAGATATGCTGGATGGCGGCGCTGGCAATGATGTCATAAGCGGAGGCGCAGGAAATGATGAGATTGCCGGTTTTTACGGAGATGATGTGCTTGAAGGAGGAGAAGGGGATGATATTCTTATCGGAGAAGAGGGCAACGACATACTCATGGGCGGAAGCGGAAACGACACCTACATCTTCAGCAGAGGCTACGGCCAGGACATAATCATAGACAGCGACATCACAACAGGGAATGTAGACACCATATTCCTTGACGGTGATATTCAGCCCTCGGATGTCAGCCTTCAGCGAAGCGGAGATGATCTTGTTCTCTCCATCAATGGCACAGATGATGCTCTCACTGTAAGCGGCTGGTTTAGCGGAGATGAAAACAAAATAGAGCAGGTCCAATTCGCCGATGGAACGACGTGGGATGCGGCCGCTATTGAAAACATGCTTAATGTAGCTCCCGTAGTTGGTACTCCACTTCCTGATCAGATGGTAGCGCAAGGTACGCCGTTGAGCTTGACGATTCCGGCAGGAACTTTCACGGATCAGGATATTGTCAATGGGGATATATTGACATACGGCGCGTCGTTTGCCGATGGCACACCTTTACCATTATGGCTCACTTTCGATGCCGTAACCGGTACGTTCAGCGGAACGGCGGGGATGAGCGATCTTGGCGTACTGCCGATCAAGATCACCGCAACCGACACGGGCGGCCTTTCCGCCGACGTATATTTTAACCTTACTGTTGCCAACATGATCACAGGCAGCATTTACAACGACACCATTAACGGAACTGCCGGACTGGACTATATACAGGCTGGAGCCGGAAATGACACTGTCAATGCTGGTGAAGGTAACGATATTATAGATGGTGGTGCAGGCAACGATGTTTTAGCAGGCGGCTCTGGAGATGACACCTTCCTTGTGAGCGGAACCGACACCTCGTATGACCGTTTCCAGGGTGATGCGGGATATGACACCATTCAGGGCACTGATGCGGACGATACTATCAGGGTAAACAATTTCAGTGGCGCTTTCACAGTCGAAAAGATCGACGGCGGCCTGGGCACCAATGTCATAGCCGGGACTCAATACAACGACACCGTTGACCTCTCAGGGACTCAACTGATAAATATCGCCAATATTGATGGCGGGGCCGGGAACGATACCATCACCGGAAGTGCCGGCAATGATAATATTATCGGCGGAGCAGGCTCAGATGTTTTGGCGGGTGGCTCAGGCGACGACACCTTTCTTATAAGCGGAACCGACACAGGTTATGACCGGTTCCAAGGCGACTTAGGGTACGACACCGTTCAGGGCACTGATGCGGACGACACGATCCGGGTAAACAACTTTAGCGGGACTTACACGGTTGAGAAGATAGACGGCGGACTGGGAACCAACGTAATCGCCGGTACGCAATACAACGATACCATGGATTTGTCGGGAACAGAACTGGTCAATATTGCCAACATTGACGGCGGGACAGGGAACGATACCATAACAGGTAGCGCAGGCAATGATAATATTATCGGCGGAGCAGGCTCAGATGTTTTGTCAGGCGGCTCTGGCGATGACACCTTCCTTATTAGCGGGACAGACACGGGGTATGACCGTTTTCAGGGCGATGCGGGATATGATGTTATTCAGGGCAGTGACAGCGATGACACTATTCGCATGAACAACTTTACCGGTATCTACACAGTCGAGAAGATAGACGGCAGATTGGGAGTCAACTCAATAGCAGGAACACAGTACAACGACAGCATAGACCTGTCCGGCACGGAACTGGTAAACATCGCAAGCATCGATGGCGGAGCAGGGAACGATGTAATAACCGGTAGTGCAGGAAATGATACCATCATAGGCGGTGCCGGTTCAGATGTATTAGCAGGCGGCGCAGGCGATGACACCTTCCTTGTCAATGGAACCGACACCTCGTATGACCGCTTCCAGGGCAATGCGGGATATGATGTAATTCAAGGCGGTGACGGCGACGACATTATCAGGGTGAACAACTTCAGCAGCGCCTACACTGTCGAGAAGATAGATGGGGGACTAGGAACTAATGTCATAGCCGGGACACAATACAACGATACGATAGACCTCTCTGGTACGGAGTTGGCCAATATCGCCAACATTGATGGCGGGGCAGGGAATGATACCATAACAGGCAGCGTTGGCAATGACACCATTATCGGCGGAGCAGGTTCAGATGTATTGTCAGGCGGCGCGGGTGACGATACCTTTCTTGTCAGCGGAACAGATACGTCATACGACCGCTTTCAAGGCGACTTAGGGTACGACACCGTTCAGGGCGGCGCAGGAGACGATACCATCCGGGTAAACAACTTTAGCGGGACTTACACAGTCGAAAAGATCGACGGCGGACTGGGAACCAATGTTATTGCCGGGACACAGTACAATGATACGATAGACCTGTCAGGGACTCAACTGATAAATATCGCCAACATTGATGGCGGGGCAGGTAACGATACCATCACTGGAAGTGCCGGCAACGACACCATCATCGGAGGTACTGGTAACGACTCACTTAAGGGTGGTATGGGCAATGATGCTTACTTGTTCGGTATCGGCGGTGGAACCGACACGATCAATGATTACGACACGACAGCCGGGAATGAGGACACCGTACAAATTAGCGTGAATCCGTTAGACCTGATCTTTTCAAAATCGGGGACCAACCTTGTTATGGGGATAAATGGAACAACGGATCAGATTACTGTCCAGAACTGGTATTCAGGTTCTTCATATCAGACAGAGCAATTTCACGCATCTGACGGGAGCCAGCTTTTAAATACTCAAGTTGATCAGCTTATCCAGGCGATGGCTACATTTACTTCAAATAACGGCATCTCCTGGAGCCAGGCAATACAGAATAGGCCCCAGGATGTACAGCAGATACTGGCACAGTATTGGGCACCGCAGACGTAGCGACAGGCAATAGGCAAGAGGCTATGGGCGAGAGGTAAGAGAGAGGATGGGGAGGGGGGGATTTAAAGATTTGATTGTATGGCAAAAAGCTAAAGATCTTGCGGTTTTTGTTTACAAGATAGCAGAAGAAGGTTCCTTTGGGCGTGATTATGGATTGCGAGATCAAATGCAACGCAGCGCGGTAAGTATTGCCAGTAATATAGCAGAGGGCGATGAGCGTGATACGGATAGAGAGTCTGTTCGTTTTTTCTATATTGCCAAAGGTTCGCTTGCAGAACTGAGAACACAAATCCAGATAGCCTATGAAATAGGATATCTGGAAAAACAGATATATGAAGCTATTGAGGCCGATTGTATTGAACTAGGCAAAATGATAGGCAAACTAATTAAATTCAGGCAAGGGCAATAAAAAAAGGCCATGGGAAAGGGACCGTATTCTGTTTTGCCTATAGCCTATCGCCCCTTGCCCATAGCCCATAGCCTAACTTTATGGATAATAAGCTGGAAGATATAAAAACAGAAGCCCAGGATGAGGAACTGCGAAAGGTCGATACCGGACTGAGCTGCCTTGTCATCATAGCAAAGTTTCACGGGGTGGCAACTGACCCTGCGCAGATAAAACATGCCTTTGCCATCGGTTCTGATGGAATGAATACAATCGATATCCTGAGGGCGGGAAAGGAGCTGGGTTTTAAGGCAAAGGCGACTACTGTCAAATACGAAAGATTACAAAGGCTCTCCCTTCCTGCAATAATAGAAATAAACGGCAATGGGCAGGGGGCGATAGGCGATAGGGAAGAGACTGATGGCAAAAGGCAAGAGGCTAGAGGCGAAGGGAAATATGTAATACTCGCAAAGACGGAGACTGAGCAGGTATTGATACTGAATCCGGCTGAAACTAAACCAAAGATCTTAAGAAAAGATGAGCTTATATCCCAATGGGAAGGAAAGATTATCCTTCTATCCTACAGGGGTATAGACCTTTTAAATACGGAAGGGTTCTTCGGTATTAAATGGTTCATACCGGCGATATGGAAATACAAAAGACCCCTTTTAGATGTATTGATCGCCTCTTTAGTGCTCCAGGTATTCGCCCTTATCACACCCATATTCACACAGGTGATAATCGATAAGGTCCTTGTCCATCGGGGAGTAACTACCCTTGATGTACTTGCCTTTGGCCTGATAGCCATAGCCATTTTTGAAGCTGTTTTGAATATACTGAGGACGTATTTATTCACCCATACCACGAGCAAGATAGACATCACCCTGGGCGCCCGTCTATTCAAGCACCTCTTTACATTGCCCCTCCGGTATTTTGAGGTGAGAAGGGTCGGAGATACAGTTGCCAGGGTGCGGGAGCTTGAAAATATACGGCAATTCCTCACAGGGGCGCCCCTTGCCTCTGTGCTGGACATTATGTTCATGACACTCTTCATTATTGTGATGTTTTTCTACAGCACGACATTAACTATAGTTACTCTCGCAACACTTCCTCTCTTTGCAGCCCTTTCAGCACTCATTACACCAATGTTAAGGCATAGACTCGATGAGCGTTTCAATAAAGGGGCGGATGCCCAGTCATATCTTGTAGAGGCGGTTAGCGGGGTACATGCCATAAAATCCTTTTCCCTGGAACCGGAGGCACAAAAAAAATGGGAAGGCCTCCTTTCAAGCTATATAAGGGCGAGCTTGAAGACCTATCTGCTATCGGGAAGCGCAGGTGCAATAGGCCAATTTATACAGAGGGCTTCTTATCTGGCTATTTTATGGTTTGGGGCCCATCTGGTGATGGATGGAAGGTTGACCGTTGGACAGTTGATAGCCTTTCAGATGCTCTCCGCCAGGGTAAGCGACCCCGTATTAAGGATAGTGCAGATGTGGCAGGAATTCCAGCAGGCAGGACTTTCCATAAAAAGGCTGGGCGATATATTTAATTCGAAACCGGAACCTGCCATCAACCCGACAAAGGCAAGACTACCTGTCATAAAGGGACATGTTAGGCTTGAGGGTGTGAGATTCAGATATAGGGTGGATGGTCCTGAGGTGCTGAAAGATATCTCCTTTGATATAGAACCGGGTATGAAAGTAGGGATCGTAGGGAGGAGCGGCTCAGGGAAAAGCACCCTGGCAAAGCTCATCCAGAGGCTTTATATCCCTGAATCAGGCAGGATACTCATAGATGGGATTGATATATCCCTTGCAGACCCTGCCTGGCTCAGGAGACAGATAGGTGTTGTGCTTCAGGAGAATTTCCTCTTCAATGGAAGTGTCAGGGATAATATAGCCATACATTATCCTTCGGCAAATATAGAGGATATTGTCAGGGTTGCTCAATTGGCAGGGGCCCATGATTTTATACTTGAACTCCCTGAGGGATACGACACTATGGTTGGAGAAAAGGGGACTGCCCTTTCAGGAGGACAGAGGCAGAGGATAGCTATAGCCAGGGCCCTTCTTATGAATCCAAGGCTCCTGATATTTGATGAGGCGACCTCAGCCCTCGATTATGAATCGGAAAATATAATCCAGAGGAATCTAAGAAAGATTTGCCAGGGAAGGACAGTGATCATTATAGCCCATAGGTTATCTACAATAAGAAATCTGGATAAAATAATGGTTATTGACCGTGGTGGACTTGTTGAATCGGGAAGACATGATGAATTGACAGCCAAAAAGGGGCTTTATCACTATCTGTATAATCAACAGGCAATGGTCTAAGGAGAATAAAATGACTAGAGGGCTTAGAAGTCTTTTCAAAAATGATAGCCTTGAATCTGAGTTTTTGCCGCCGGCCCTTGAGATTATAGAGCAACCGCCTTCTCCTGTAGGAAGATTATTGATTTGGCTTATCCTTATAATTACCCTATCAGCCTTCATCTGGTCATATTTAGGATCAGTGGATCAGGTTGCAGTGGCGCGGGGAAAGGTGATCCCCGATGGAAAGATAAAGGTTATCCAACCAATGGAAACAGGTGCTATAAGGGCCATCCATGTAAAAGAGGGTCAGCAAGTAAAGGAGGGAGAGGTTCTAATAGAACTTGACCCTACAATAAAACAAGCAGATGTGGAAAGCACAACAAAGGCCTTATCAATTCATATGTCGAATAAAGAGAGGCTGGTGGCGGAGTTGGCCGGAATAGATATGGTAGACAGCAAAGAAGACGGTATCTTCGAATTTCAGAGGAGGCTCAAAGAGGCAAGGGAATCGGAGTATAAGTCAAAAGAAGATGCATTAAGGTTTGTTATTGCACAAAGAAAGGATGCAGTCCACTCAGCAGAGGCTATCTTAGTAAAACTTGAGAAGACATGTGCAATATTAAAAGAACAGGAAAAGGCCTTTAGGGATCTTTACGAGAAAGGCTATATGTCAAAGATGGATCTACTTGATAAGCAACGGGATCTCTACTCTGTTGAGCAGGAAATGGAGGCGCAGAGAAGGGCCGTAAAGCAGACAAAGGATAGTCTTGAGGAATCAAGGAAAAATCGTGATGTCCTCAAACAAGAGAGAGAAAAGGTAATCTTAAGTGATTTAGTGGAGATGGAAAAGAATATAAGTGCATTATCAGGTGAGGCCATAAAGGCACAGAAAAGGTATGACCTTGAGATACTCCGCTCGCCTGTGACCGGTACTGTTCATGGTCTTGCCTCATATACAGTAGGGGGTGTGGTAACACCGGCTCAGCCCATTGTTACCATTGTCCCTAATGGGACCCCGCTTATAGTGGAGGCAACGGTCCTAAACAAAGATATAGGTTTTTTAAGGACAGGCCAGGAGGCTGAAGTAAAGTTTGATACCTTCCCCTTCCAGAAATATGGGACCATTAAAGGAAAGGTAGCATCTATAAGCCCTGATGCCTTTGAGGATGAGAAGCTTGGGCCTGTGTATAAGATTAAAACAGAGATGGAAAGATTGAGTCTGACAGTAGACGGTAAAGATGTCCCCCTTTCCCCTGGAATGGCGGTGAGTGTTGAGGTAAAAACAGGCAAAAGGAGGATAATAGAATTCTTCCTATCACCTATTATCAAATATGCTAATGAGGGCCTGACCTTAAGGTGAAGGGGATTCGAAGAAACTCTATCGTATAAGGATCGTTCCCCGCTTCCTCTGGCGGGATATAGTCAATCGACTGTCTTACAGACTCTTTTTCCCATTCATGCCGGCAAGGATCTTCTTTGCCTTCTCCTTGTTCTTTGGGAGAGGATTGCGTTCTAAAAGATCTTTTAAGATTTTTTCAGCAAGATTGGAATTGCCAATCTCTTTGTAAGAGATTGCCATCATATAAAGTGCGTCGTCCATCACCACTGTATCGCTATACTCTTCGGTAATCCTTCGGAATCTGTAAATCGCAGCATTATATTTTTCCTGGTTATAGTAATAACTGCCCACATATAATTCGTGACTTGCGAGATTCTCACGGCAGAATTTAATCTTCTCTGTTGCCTCGGTCTTATATTTTGTAGCGGGATAATCGGCCAGCAGTTTTTTAAATGCCTGGAGGGCATTTTTGAATGGTTCCGGGTCCCTGTCTGTTGTCCCGGACAGCTTTATATGGCTCAAGCCCAGTTTAAACTGGGCATAATCTGCAAACTTATGAAGCGCATGAAGGGACACAAAGTGTTTATATTCATCTATTGCCTCCGAATATTCCCCCTTTCCGTAGAACGCCTCAGCCCTCTTTAGAATGGTATTGGGTTCATAATACCTCTCAATGCTGCCCTCAGTTGCCTGGGGGATATTTTCATCGACCCCCAATTCTGAACGTATATCTGCGCCATAATCAGGTTCCTTTGTGGCACAGCCGAAAAACATAGTCAAAAATAGTATTAAGGCCGGCAATAAGTTCCACGATTTTATAGTGCATGACACCCGCCTGTCCTTCATAAGGAGACTATAGCAATATTATCCATAGCAGTCAACACCTTGTGCAGAACATGGTATTAAATTTTAAGAGTGCTGGCCAGGAAGGATTAAAGGGTCTTCTGAATGTATATGCAGGGCTTGCCCTGCCCGTTTATCCGTTATTTCATTATTTTGGGCAACCACAAGGGTTGCCCCTACAGGAGAGGGTGAACAGGTATTTTCGGAGCTAGGCGTAAAAACAAAAACCCCCGGTTTTAGGCCGTGGGCTTTAAAAATTTTTCTTGGATTAGAAGTCCGCTTAACCTATTATCCTCTTCCTTCTCCAAAGCCCTAGTCCTGCAAGGCCGGAGCCAAGGAGGAGCAGGGTAGAGGGTTAGGGACTGAGTTTCTGTTAGACTGACCATACTGGAGATGGTCAACCTCTATACCGCCACCGATGTTGCTGATCTTTATGGTACTCCACATGCAATAAGCAAGAGCAGGAAAAGAAAGCAAAGGGCAGGTATATTTCTTATCATAATAGATACCTCACAAAAAAAGTAAAGGCCCACCTCCTGTCTGGTGAAATCCTACAGGAAATGGGCCTTAAATTCAATAGAAGATCAAGCGGAGCAAGTCATACCTGCCTGCGTAGCCGCCAAGCTGCCAGCCCGACCAGACCAGAACCTAGAAGGAGCAATGTGGATGGTTCGGGAACCCCAACCGGCGGGATGAACACTGTAGCGCCACCGATCGCTGCCACATGATTCCCTGAATCAGGATATGTTGCTAGGGAATCCATGAAGCTAGGGAATGTCAGATAGCTATCATGCCAACAGCAAACATCTAGGGCATCTGTAATCCCAATAGCCGAACCAGCCGCTGTTGGGGTAATATCATCGTCAAAGACACTACCAAATGTAAAACTCCCCAAAGCAGCTATATATCCATAAGGCGTTACCAAATCACTTGAAAAACCTAACAGGCCGCCACCGCCATTTACGAATCCTGCGACGTCAGCCTGTCTGAGGGTGAGCGCATTATTTTCGGCATTAGTTAGACCGCCACCAGGCGTGTTATTTTCGTCGCTTACAACCGCGATGGCTGCAAAGCCCACCAATGACTGTGCCGCAATACCTGCTGCTCCATTCACATATGTTACAGTCACCACGATGTCAGCACTTAATTTATTCCAAAACGCTGTGACATTGTCAAAACCCTTTCCCCCGCCAATAACCAATATGCCTGTACCACCGTTGGTCACGCTACCTAACAAGCTGGTCATCACATCATCATAGACTGAAATCGGCCCATGGCCTCCAACCCCTCCATCTTCTGCATCAATCCCCATGAGGATCACAGGCCCTGCCCATGCAGAACCACCCCCTATCACCATGACCATCATGGTGAGTAAAACCCATTTTTTCATTCTTTTCATTTTTTCACCTCCTTCTTGTCTAGATTTTTTATTCCAAATCATTCCATACATGCCGAATTATGCAAGTGATATGCCATACTTAGCATAAATAAAAAGTGTGGTTTATAACTTATTGATAAGCCTCATAAATTAACATATTTTCGAGTTGTAATTTTTATCTTGGTATTAGCAGGAAAAAGGGCCGTGTCTATTTTTCCGACACGTCTTTTTCTTCCTATTTGCAGGGCATTATTTTATAAGTGATTGATTTTAAAATGATTAGTCATTTTGGGGGGTTAGTTTATCCAAAATAAATGGGGTGATCAGGATAAAATAGTGTCTAGTTTTCCGACAAGGCTTTAATGCTGGATGGAATGTTTGGCTAGAAAGTAAAAACGGAACGGCAGGGATGTTTACCTAATCTGCCGTCTCTTCCGGTCCCCGATTAAGGCTTACCTAATGCCTTAATCCGTTGTCGGGCGTCATCTGCCCCGGCAAAGTCCGGCTTAAGCGAAAGGGCCTTGTTCAGGGTCGTCACGGCCTCTTTCGTGCGCCCCTTTTCAGCATAGACCAGACCCAGGTGGTAGACAATCTCTGCCTGTTCTGGCTTAAGCGCAGCAGCCTTCTCGAGCACTGCAATCGCCTTGTCAAGATCGCCGCGTACGCGATGAACCCATCCCAATGTATCCTGGAATTGTGCCAACTGAGGGGCCAGATCCACGGCCTTCTTGGCCCAAGTTACCGCCTCGTCCAGTTTAACCTTCCGCTCGGCCAATACCCAGGCCAGATTATTGTATGCGATCGCCTGATTAGGGTCGTCCTCGATTGCAGTCCGATAGGCCCCCTCGGCCTCCGTCCACTGTTGGTGTCGCTCGTGGACCATCCCGACCTTCACATGTGCTTCGGCAAATTTAGGTGCAATCTTTAGGGCCTCCTGATATTCGGCGATCGCCTTATCGTCCGCACCTTTGGCTACAAAGACATCTCCGCGATATATATGTGCCGGTGCAAACGAAGGCAGTGCCTTGAGGGCAGCGGCAAAGGCGTCAAGCGCCTTGTCGAATTCCTTCTGTGAGGCGTAGAGGCGTCCCAGCGCCTGTAAGGGCAAGGGATTGTCCGGCGCCAGACGACCCGCCTCTTCCCATTCTATCTTTGCCTTGTCGGATTCACCTGAGGCGGCCAGGGCAGTGCCTAGGGCATAGTGCGCTCCGGCATGCTTGGGATCAAGGCCAAGCGCAGCACGGTAGGCCTCGATGGCCTCCTTTGGCTTGCGCAAGGCAGTCATATAGAGGTCCCCCAGGTCGATACGTGGCTGGATCGCCTTGGGGTCTAATTCAATCGCCTTTTTGAAAGCAGCCTCTGCTTTATCGAATTGCCGTTGGGAATAGAGATAGCGCCCCCACGCTGTCTGAACCACGGCGCTTTTGGGGACCAATGTAAGGGCTTTTTGCAGCAATTCTCCAGCCTCTTTAGCCTGGCCTTTTTTAAGAGCAACCTCTGCCAACCCCAGCATGGAATCGATCGATTTCGGATCGAGCTTAAGACTTTCTCGAAAGGCCGCCTCGGCATCGTTTAGTTCGCCCTTGGCAAGGGCATCGATGCCTTTCCTGTACTCGGTCTCGGCCGGTGACTCTGGTCTGGAGAGACCGTCATTGATCGGAGTGGCAAAAGATGATGGCACTCCACATGCAATAAGCAAGAGCAGGAAAAGAAAGCAAAGGGCAGGTATATTTCTTATCATAATAGATACCTCACAAAAAAAGTAAAGGCCCACCTCCTGTCTGGTGAAATCCTACAGGAAATGGGCCTTAAATTCAATAGAAGATCAAGCGGAGCAAGTCATACCTGCCTGCGTAGCCGCCAAGCCGCCAGCCCGACCAGACCAGAACCTAGAAGGAGCAATGTGGATGGTTCGGGAACCGCCCCCCCACCCGTAACGGTGAAGCCACTCGACAGCAAGCTGGACCAAGGTCCCGTGGTGGGATTGAAGGTGCTATATAACGCTGGGCTGTCAAAGAAGCTGTGCGTGAACCCCAGCGGACCGAAAAAGCTCTGGTCATAACCCTGGTGAGTCCAGCAGCCCATCGGGCTCGGCTGGGTGAAGCCATTTAAGATTCCATCAGCCGTGACGGTCTCGCCGTCGTCGCAGCCGGGCCCGGGGAGTCCGCCGCCAAAACCGCCCACGTGCGCATTACCTGCACCGCCCGTGCCTACGGCAAAGTCCCACGCTGCTCCGCCGGTGTAGTCCTCGATCATGACCGTACCGCCGGCCGCCAGGTAGGCGCTGATGGCTGCCTCATTGCCGGCGGGGAGGGTGTCATCCTCAGAGCAACACCCGCCTCCGGCCAAGAAGTAGAGGGCAGCGTAGTCGCCCAGAGCACCCGCACCAGCGGTAGTCGCGAACCTCGAGATGGCGTGTGTCCCTGAAGTTAAGATCCCCGCCACTATAGGACCGCCGATCACGGCGATAGGCCGCGGGTCAGCCCCACCAATGGCCGACCAGACCTGGTCCCTGTAGGCACCAGCGGCTGCATTACTATTTGAATGGAACCCGATCGCATCGCTCCCTTCCAGGATGATGGTCCCTGCCCATGCAGGGCCACCCCATATCACCATGACCATCATGGTGAGTAAAACCCATTTTTTCATTCTTTTCATTTTTTCACCCCCTTGTTCTTAGAGATTTATAGTAAACCTAATTCAATCTTGTTTTTTCGCCTTAAGCCCTTCTACCCCTCATCCATTTCACAACCCCTAGACCCAAAAGACCTGATCCTAAAAGGAGTATAGAGGCAGGTTCAGGAACGAGATGTGCATCAAAACTAGTGACGCCAGCACCCGAGTGGGTGATTGTTGCCCCCATGGTAAGTGAGAATGGGGCGGTGGCGCTAGCTGATCCGCCTGTTGAATCTGAAAATGCACCTGGTCCAAAGGGGCCTAATGTGCCTAATGAGCCGGTAAATCCAAAAAGTGTATTGGTATCACCAAGCCAGGAGAATAAGCTAATTGTACCGGTGGTAAATCCGCCAGCAGAGAAGGAGGAGAAAAACAGACCGCCACTAATAGGCCCTGTATAGTCCTTCTCACTCACTAGGATTGCAAGCGTACCACCACTGCTACTACTAACATCTACCGAGTTGAGTTCTATCTCGGCAGAGGCTGGGGTGCCGAGCGCTGGATAGGTTATCCCTGTAGTTACGTTAACAATCCAGGAGGTTCCAGGAATAAAATTATTGAATGTAACGGCTCCTGACACCGGGTTGCTGTCACATGCAGCGCCATCAAAGCAAACTACATCCAGACCCCCTGTTGATGGATCGTTTAATAAGATAGCTATGGCATGAGCAGAGGGCGTAGCTATCAGCCCTAAAACCATGATTTGAATAAACAGAAAGAATCCGTACCAGAGCTTTTTCCCTTTGCTAATACTAAACATTTTTTTCATTTCCTCACCCCCTTCTTTGTCTAGAGTTTTTTGCCAAATCATTCCATACATGCTGAATTTAAGTATGCAAGTGATATGCCATACTTAGCATAAATAAAAAGTGTGGTTTATAACTTATTGATAAGCCTCATAAATTAACATATTTTCGAGTTGTAATTTTTATCTTGGTATTAGCAGGAAAAAGGGCCGTGTCTATTTTTCCGACACGTCTTTTTCTTCCTATTTGCAGGGCATTATTTTATAAGTGATTGATTTTAAAATGATTAGTCATTTTGGGGGGTTAGTTTATCCAAAATAAATGGGGTGATCAGGATAAAATCGTGTCTAGTTTTCCGACAAAAATTAAGACAGGATTAAAATCGGGCGGTGTATTCCACCCCCATCCGGGTTCAAATGTGCCGTCCAATTGAGGATGCTGCTGTGCAGTTCTGATTAAGCAGGGACTAGGAAAGAAAGGTGTTTTCTGCTACATAACGATAAATGAAGGCCTTATAAGATATCGTATAAATTGCGTGACACATGGACAACACGGTGAATTTCTACGGTTGTGCCGCGGATGATGTAGAATGCAAGGTAGGATTCTACAGCAAGCATGCGATGGCCTGTATTTTTGAGTTTGTCATCCTTTGGTAGCCGGACAAGAAATGGATGAATTGCAAGACTGCCGATGTCTTGATCGAGTTTATCAATAAGAGTTGCAGCATTAGCAGGACTGTCATTTGCGATCCAATTGGAATCTAAGAGGAGTAAAATAGAGGGTTCACGTATTTAGGATATTCCTTTTCAGATCTTGACAATATACGGCTCTTTATAGTAGACATTATCTATGCCAACCGTACGTACAGAACATATTTATGTAGAAAAAACCCTTGGTGTTTGTGGGGGGAGAGCCAGTTATTGAGAGACTGCTTATTGTCAAAAGAAACAATAAGACTCCTTATCGATGAGAATGTCGATGCCAATTTGACTCTTGAACTAAGAAAAAGAGGGATCGATGCAATAAATGTTCAAGAGATAAACAAACGAAGTATTGATGATGATACCCTTCTTGAGCATGCAATTTCCGAAAAGAGGGCAGTGGTTACTCATAATATCCGACACTTTGCAACCCTTCATTAGAGGTTACTGAGGGAAGATAAAGCTCACTACGGAATCGTTGTATCAAAGAATACCTACATAGGAACCCTTATAAAAGATATCCTGCGGCTAATAGATACCGAGACAAATCTAGAAAACAAAATTATCTACTTGTAAGTTAGTATAGAAATCAAATAAAAAAGTGCCCACCAGTATTAAGCCAGCAGGCGCCTACAATTAGCTTAGGTATAGGTGCTTTTTACTCCCTACCCCCTGTACCCTACACCCTATCCTTTCTCATCCTCCTCCAGAATCCTAATCCTGCAAGGCCGGAAGCAAGAAGGAGCAGGGTAGAGGGTTCAGGCACAGGAGAAACCTGAGAAACAGAAACCGCGTCCAAGAAAATTCCTCCATTACTAAAACTTGGATCTTGTGAGGAAAATGCAAGGGTGCTTGTTGCATCCGATGCAATAAACGATTGCGAAAAAAGCGTGAAGTTCATATTGGCCAAAGTAGAACCCGCATGAGTAATATTTTGATTTAAAACTATCCCACTAAATCCAGAAACACTTACGCCTGCTAGGGCTGGTTCCGTGCCACCTAGGGGATTATCGGCATAGTGGAACTCCAACATGTATTCCTGCCCAGGAACTGTGGCAAAACTCTGTTGAATCAACCCCGCACTAACCCCATCTAAATCTAAAACCTGATTTCCCTCAAAGGGAGGAGAAAAACCAGGAGACACTAAATCCACGGTCCCAGAAACAAGTGTCCAGCCAGGCGGCCCAGTTGTAGAAAACGTCACAAAGGAGGCAGCACCGATTGAAGGATTCTCGAAGTCTCCGTTAGTAATTAAGTTAATAGGAACTGCCCAAGCCATGGGTACCCAACTGCCAATGGTTAGCACGAGGGTTAGCAAGACAAGCATATATCCACGATTCCCTCTAAATTTTTTCCTCCCCAAAAGGCCAAGACCTAATAAACCTGAGCCAAGGAGAAGCAGGGTAGAAGGTTCAGGAACGCTTGATGCCGCTGCTAAGCCATCTATCTCACCCTCGCCACAGGAAAAGCAGCCACCTGCATAAGCAGCTAGGTGATCCCCTGATGTAGCCCTAAAAAAACTATAAGAGGTGCTGAAGCCCCATAATGATGTATAGTCATCTGAGTGCCCAAGAGTTGTGTCGGTGGTATCAAACCCATCCCTATAAATTGCCTGAATTGCACCTTCTTCCCAGGTTAAACTGTCATTTGATCCCCAGATAATAAACTCCAAGTTCTCTTGTGGAACTGGTCCGTGATCAACGCCTGGGATAGCAAACACCTGGCTCAATGCGGAGGATGAACTCCATATAATGGCCGGATCATACTGCATCCAGGTATGGTCAATGTTGCTAGCAGCAAACGACCGATTGGCAGGAGTGTCGGCCATTGTAGGCCAAACATTTGCCTGCCCAATCAGGCCATCACCGCCAGAAACATAGGAAAGTGCAGATCCTAGTGGTGCTACCGCCTCTATAACAGTAAGGCTACCTTCATCGAGGCCTATAGTCTCAGCAAAACTGATTCCATAGAGGCCAGCGAACAGTAATGCAACCATAATAATCACCTTAAAAATTTTCATTTTTTCACCTCCTTACTTTGTCTAGATTTTTTATTCCAAAACATTCCATACATGCTGAAATAAATATGCAAGGGGGATGCCATGCTTAGCATGAAGAAAAAGTCTACTTTGTAACTTATTGATAAGTCTTATAAATTAAGGTATTTTCGAGTAGTCAATTTAATTTTGGTATTGGCAGGATAAAAGCCCGTGTCTATTTTTCCGACACGCATTTGTCTTTCAATTTACATGGTATTATTTTATAAGTGATTGATTTTTAAATGTTTATTCATTTTAGAAGTTTAGTTTATCCAAAATAAATCAAAATAAATGGTCTGATCAGGTCAAATTCGTGTCTAATTTTCCGACAAAGGTTAAAATTGGGGGGTGTCCTCCTTCCCATCCAGCTTTACCTGTTACGTACGGTTTAGGAAATTGATGGTGCAGTTTTGATTAAGCAGGGACTTAAAAGAAAGGTCTGTTCAGCTATAAACGATAAATGAAGACCTTATAAGATATCGTCTAAATTGCGTGACCCATGGATTATACGATGGATTTCTACGGTTTTACCGCGGATGATGTAGAAAAATGAGGATCTTTTTATTATCCTTTGCCATATGAGTAAAATAATTGACTAAAGGAATCTTTTGGTATAAAGTTTTATACAAGAAAGAGAGGTTGTTATGCCGGTCATTGGGGAAAATATTAATAGAGTAATAAATCACCTCATAAAAGAGGGGGATTTAAATAGCAAGATTCAAAAGATACTTGAAAAAGAAATCAGAAGAAGACTTACTGAGTATCTCCTTATCGACAAAGGATTTCAGAGGAAATATTCAATGACCCTTGAAGAATTCGAAGAAAAAGAAATTATGAAAAAGAAGGGATATTCCTTTGAGGTAGAAAGCGATTATCATGACTGGGATGGAGCAATAGATGCCATAAAAACCCTCAAGATGGATCTTGCAGAGCTTTGCCGGAAAGATTAAGCATCGAGGAGATTGAAAGGGAGATCAGAAAAGCAGCCTCCAGATTTCCCTTTATCCAAGATACCAAAACCCTTCTTAAAACTGCCTGCACTATTAAAATTAGGTTAAATGTCTCAGAAGAATGCTATATCCAGATATATCGAAACATCCAGAAGAATCTTGCCGGCTATGTAGCGGTATTGGGTTGTGAGAGGATTTATGGAAGGGATTGTGATGGTGGTCTCTGGCACAGGCACCGGGAAGACGATCCATCCAGCCACGATTTTTCCCACGAAGGCAAAAGAGAAGTGGCCATAGATGAGTTTCTATCTGAAACTCAGGAAATCCTAATAGAAAAAGGGATACTCTAGGAGTCTTTTTATCAATTTGAAGGCCTCGTTTGCCCGGAAAAAAGGGGTTGTAATGTAAAACCCGTGTCTATTTTTCCGACAAGGCTTTAAATCTGGATGGAATGCTTGGTAATAAGATCATACAAGGTCTGCCGGGTTATTCCAAGATCCCTTGCTGCATCCTTGATGTTTCCATGGTTTTTTGTCAGGGCCTTTGTGATCATCTCCCTATCGATCTTATCCCGTGCCTCTCGAAGGGAGATATTCTGGCTGATCTTTTTTGGCTCCTCCAGCTCAAGATCAGAAGGTAGGATGAAATCCCCTTCAGCCATGATCACACCTCTTCTGATCCTATTCTCCATCTCGCGGACATTTCCAGGCCAGGCATGGTGGAGCATCACCTCATGCGCGGAGGCCGAAAACCCTTTGAGCCTCTTTTTGGTCTGAGTCGCAAACCTTCCCAAGAGGTGGTTGGCTAGAAGCAGGATATCGGTATCCCTCTCCCTAAGTGGTGGCAGAGAGATCCTCACTCCATTGATCCGATAGAAGAGGTCCTCCCTGAATCTCCCTGCCTGCACCTCTTTTTCCAGGTCCCTGTTGGTAGCTGCTATAATCCTTGCATCAATAGATATCGACTCCCTCCCCCCTACCCTCTCTATGATCTTATCCTGAAGGAACCTCAGGATCTTGACCTGCATGGAGAGGCCGAGTTCACCAATCTCATCCAGAAAGAGTGTCCCCTCATGGGCATACTCGATCCGGCCCTTCCTCTGGGTATGGGCACCCGTGAATGACCCCTTCTCGTGACCAAATAACTCGCTTTCTATCAAATGCTCAGGTATTGCACCACAATTGATCGGGACAAATGGCCACCCTTTCCTTTCGCTTAAGGCATGGATGGCCTGCGCTGCAAGCTCCTTTCCTGTCCCGCTCTCCCCGAGGATCAGGACGGGGACACTTGAAGGGGCTACCTTACGGATTGCAGTGTATACAGCCTTCATCAGCCGGCACTCACCTATCATCTCTTCGAAGGGTTGACCGGAAATTTTCTTCTGAAGCTCCCTGTTTTCCTTTTCTAATAGATATAAATGATATGCCCTCCGGAGCATGATCTTAAGCTCAACAAGATCAACGGGTTTTGTAAAAATATCATAGGCCCCGGCCTCAACGGCCTTTAAGGCATTGGCCCTTTCTGCGTTTCCTGAAATGATCAAGATCTTTGTTTCAGGCGCTATAGAAAGGATCTCGTTTAAGATTCTAAGTCCCTCCGCTGGACTATGGGGATCTGGCGGAAGCCCAAGATCCAGGGTTACCATGCATGGTCTTTCCTGTTTAAAAAATCTGATGGCAGTCTCACCATCTTCTGCTAGATTGACGTCATATTCATCCGTGAGGGCCCATTTCATCTGGCCCCTGATAGTTTCATCATCGTCCACGATAAGTAATTTGGTTTTCTCCATATACTACCTCTCTGATTTAACGGGCAAACGTATCTGAAATGTCGTCCCTTTTCCTTTTTTGCTTTGAACATCTATGGCGCCGCCATGCGCCTCAATAATCTTTTTTGAATGAAAGAGACCTATTCCAAGGCCTTGAGGTTTGGTTGTTTTAAAAGGTTTGAAGAGTTTGTCCTGAATAAAGTCTTCGGTCATACCCCCTCCATTGTCGGTTACAGAAAGAATCACACTGCCATCTTCTAATATTGTAGATATGCAAATCGTTCCCTTAGGTCCAACCGCATTATGGGCATTCATTAGGAGGTTTATCAGGACCTCCTTGATCTGGGTTCGGTCGATCTCAAGTACGGGCAGAAGCGGCTCGAGTTGCTGGGTTATATTTGTATCAATCACGCCATCTAGGGCAGCAATGGTCTCGACAATTAATCTGTTCATATCCACCTTGGCCTTTTCAAGGTTGAAGGCCTTAGAAAACCCTGATAGGCGTGATGTAAAGTCATTGAGCTTAACTACTATCTGGGTTAGTGTCTTTAGCACATCCTTCCTGAATTCCGGCTTGTCAAAATGTGTCTCTACGTTCGGGATCATCAGCGATAGTGTCATGCTCAGGTTTTTGACCTCATGGACAACAAATGTAGACATCTCATGAAACCCTTCAAGCTTCTTGGCATTTGAAAGGTCATCCGTCAGGCTGATATTGAGTATCTGATGAGCTATCTGTTTTCCAACAGCCCTTAGAAGGTCGTAATCGTTCTGGACATATTCATTTCCCGTATTATCAGGGCCTATAATAATAAAACCGATCAAGATATCATTTGCAATCAACGAGGTCAGGACAGAAGAGGGGGTGTAGGGGGTAACTGTACCCTGTACCCTACACCCTACACCCTGTTCCCTGAACCCTGCAATAACGGTTGGTGGCAGATCTTTTATGGCTACGGGCGATATATGTCCTGTTATGAAGTTCACAAGATCACGACCTGCTTTTAGTTTCAGATCTCCATTTAAAAATTGGCCTTTTTCTTTATTATATAACCAGACAGATGCCTCTGCTGCCCCTAATGTTTCCTTGATAAATTCAGAGAGGCCGGTGATAAGATCCGAAATCGTCTGTCTCGACCCAAGCCTTTCTGTTGCCTCTAACCATTTCAGATGAAAATCATACTTATGTTTGTAAAAGTGCTTGCTGATAAAGAGCTTTAGTCTGCGCCTTACCATGCCTGATGAGAGGAAAATAACCAACCCCATAATTAGAAGCAGGATAATGAGTGGTGCTAGAAAGGGGTTGATCCTGTTTCCAAGAGAGCTAAGTATCCGGACAAGCAGACCAACTGCAAAAAGGTAGATTCCAGAGGCGATAAAGATGACCGATCCGTATACAACGTGGCGGGAGACAAAGAGATCTACCTCTAGATTTCGGTGGCGAACAAGGCTGAAGGCCATCATACCAAGGGCAATAAGGATGAGAATAGCCTCCATCGGAATAAGCTGGGTGAAGATGGTTGAGAAGAGGAGGGTCTGGCTGCTTGTATAGATCGAAAAGGCAAAAATGGTTCCTATGCCGATGATCAGGAATTTTATCTGCCAGCGTTGGGATTCTGATGCTGATCGGAATGTGTTCTCTAATTGGGCAAGTATGAGTACAGAGGATAGGAGTAGGTAGATGTAAAACCAGTGTCCAATAGGTCCAAGTTTTAATGAGGGACTTGAAGTATCCATATCTGATCCGGGATATAAAAAGGCATCTGATCCGGCGAATAAAAGAAAGACCAGAGAGGCAAAAAACAGCGCTACTAACAGAATACGCCGTCTCTTTAAGATCAGCTTAAAGTCTGCATGTGCAAAGGTGAGGCTGAAGGAAAGCCAGGTGATCGGCATTAGCACCTTGCCAACCAGCGAGATCCTTTGCCAGAAGATGAAGGCCGGTACTGATGAAGATATAAGGAAAAGGCTATTTCCAAGCTCCATCACAGCCAATGTCGCCATCCCGGAGGCAAAAAGCCGGTGTGAAACACCTTGGAAATTACGGCTCCAGACAAAAAGTCCCAGGGCAATAGCTACGAAGGCACTAGAAAGGGATGGAAGTACGATTAAGTATGCTGGCATAGTGATCCCAAAATTCCTCAGAGATCTATTTAAAGGGGCTTTTAGTCGCCCCCTCCACCGGCAAAGCCGGATGGAGCCTCCCCCTCAACACTCACTTGGCTCGCTGGATAGATTCTGAAGGGGCTTGGTCCCACCTACAGGCAAAGCCTATGGGTATCTATCTTTTTCCAAGATATTATAAGGTCATACTACTTAATGTTGCAAGCAACATTCCATAAGTAATTATCTTATTTCTTTGGACTGTTAATGGCTGTCATCTGTAACCGCGATCTCCCGCTCTGCTGATGAAGGAAGGGAGCTTTTCTCTGAACAAGATTATGTCGGCCACGGGCAGATTATACCACATAGAAGAACCATAAGTCATTTGGGGGATTAGTTTTGCATAGAGTCGGCATTTTATCAAAAAATGGTTGATTTTCCAGACATCAGGGTGTTAACATTGTTAAAGTTTTTATTAAATATCTTCCTTATGGAGGAGTAGATGTATAAGAATATACTAATACCGATAGATAATTCAGCATTCTCTAACTTTGGTATCGATATAGGTATCGATATGGCAAAGAGGTCCGGTGCCAGGCTTACCGGGGTTCATGTCTATGCTGCCAGGCTTCATGATCTCAGGTTCAGGCAGATGGAGGGCGGACTCCCTGACAGATACAGGGAAGAGAAGGTACTTGAGGAACAGCGGGAGATACATGACTCCCTTATTACAAAGGGGTTAAGAATAATAACAGACTCATTCCTTGACGTATTCGAGAAGAAGTCGATCGAGGCAGGCATAGATTATGAGCGCAAGTCCCTTGAAGGAAAAAATTTTCAGGTACTCGTAGATGACATCAGGGAGACTGGGTATGACCTTGTGGTATTAGGGATACTTGGCCTCGGCGCGGTAAAAGAGAGCCTTATCGGATCTGTCTGCGAGAGGGTTGTCAGAAGGGCCAGGACCGATCTCTTTATCGTAAAGGATACTACCTCTTACTTAAACAAGCCCGGAAAGATTATGGTTGCGATCGATGGGTCTCCCTTCTCATATGGAGGGCTGAAGATTGCTATCGGCATGGCCAAGGCCTTTGGCCTGAAGATAGAGGCAATATCGGCCTTTGATCCCTATTTCCATTATGTAGCCTTTAACAGCATAGCTGGCGTCTTATCCGAGGAGGCAGGCAAGGTCTTCCGGTTCAGCGAGCAGGAGAAGCTCCATGAGGAGATAATTGACAGCGGCCTGGCAAAGATCTATCAGACACACCTTGAGATAGCGAAGAAGATCTCTAAGGATGACGGGGTTGAAATTGAGACCAAACTCCTTGATGGAAAGGCATTTGAACAGATACACAGGTATGTACAGAAGGAGAGGCCTGCACTCCTTATATTGGGCAGGGTTGGTATACATAGTGATGACGGGATGGATATAGGGAGCAATACAGAAAACCTCCTTAGGCTAGTTCCGTGTAATACCATGATCACAAGCAGGCAGTTTACGCCGCCGCTTGAGAGAATAGCAGAGGAGACAATCGTCTGGACAAAGGAGGCAGAGGAGAGGATGAATAGGGTCCCTTCCGTTGCAAGGGGCATGGCAAAGATGGCAATCCTTCGATTTGCAAGGGAGAGCGGGCATACGGTAGTTACTTCTGCTGTTGTCGATCAGTCCATTGAAAACCTCCTCCCGGCATCTGCAAGGGAGGCGATGGGTATCCTTGCCAAGGAGGCAATTAAGAGGCAGTCACAATCTGAAATCAGCCCGCTTGTCTGGACCGATGGGGCAATGGAGAGACTCAATCGTGTCCCGGCAGGTTTCATGCGTGAGAATACGAGACTCAGGATAGAAAAGTATGCCCGAGTAAGGGGAGAGAATAAGGTTACAGAAGAGATCGCTTCATATGCAATAGGGGAATCAAAGGAAATGATGCAGAATATGGGGAAGATGACGGAGGTCTTTCCCGGGATGTCTGAGGGGAAAGAAGAGTAGTGGAATTCTCACCCTACCTGGTAGCCTGGAACATCACAAAACGCTGCAATATGAAGTGCAGCCACTGTTACCTTGATGCAAGTGAGTTAGAAGCTGGGGGAACCGATGAACTCACAAAAGAGGATGGCATCACCCTTATCGAACAGATATCCAAGGTAAATCCCAACACAATACTCGTAATAACCGGAGGAGAACCTCTCTTAAGGGATGATATCTTAGAGATAGGTGCCTCTGCTGTAAAAAAACTGATGATGGTAGTCCTTGGAACAAATGGGATCCTTATCGATAAACCACTGGCGTCTGAACTTGTAAGGATAGGGATTACAGGCGCCGGGATTAGCCTGGATTCTCTGGATTCAAAGAGACATGACGCATTCCGCGGCCTCCCTGGTGCATGGGAATCGACAATGACGGGGATAGAGGCATGCAAAGAGGCAGGACTTGAGTTCCAGATCCATACAACCGTGAATAAGGATAACCTGGATGAGATAGATTCGATTATCGAATATTCCCATAAGGCAGGTGCTAAGGTCTTCAATCTCTTTTTCCTTGTCTGTACAGGAAGGGGTGAGAAGTTTACAGACATATCACCTCCCCAATACGAAAGTACTCTCAGGCGATTGGTAGATATCCAGGGAAAATACGAAAGCATGCTGATCCGGGCCAGGTGTGCCCCATATTTTAAGAGGATCGCTTACCAGAAAGACCCACTCTCGCCCCTGACAAAAGCGGCAGGTTATATGGGCGGAGGTTGTCTTGCCGGGACATTTTACTGCAGGATTGCCCCGAATGGCGATGTTACACCATGCCCATATATGACCGTATCAGCAGGTAATATAAAGAAGGAGCCCTTCTCGTCCATATGGGCCAACTCACCTACCCTAAAAAAATTTCGCAATCCAGATCTGGGTGGAAAGTGCGGGGAGTGTGAATACAGGATTCTCTGTGGCGGTTGCAGGGCAAGGCCTTACTCAGCAACTGGCGATTTTCTTGGTGAGGATAGCTGGTGCCTCTATAAGCCGAAAGGCGGCAAGCAGATAGGCATAGACACCTCGTCATCCAAGACTAATGCAGATCTGGTATGGGATGGCAAGGCAAGGGAGCGATTGGCAAGGATCCCGTTTTTCTTAAGAGGGATGGTTGAAAAGGGAGTTGAAAGATATGCCAAAGAGAAGGGGGCGAATCTTGTAACCCCTGAACTTATGGAAGAACTGCGAGCTAAGCGTTTCGGGACGGAAAAGCCTATATTTAAGATTTAGAAATCCTGTTGTAACATCTGCTATATAACTATTTTTTTACTGCCTTCGATCTATCTGAGAAATTTATAAAAAATTTACACATCCATGACATATATATGACATCAACCCATAGACTATCCCAATATCTTATAGTATCATACATGAATCGAATAACAGAGTGTAACTCCATAAAAGGCCCGATGAACAACAGACAATATGGGGATTTTTTTGAAGGTGTCATAGAGCATATTGGCGATCCGATATTAGTCGTTGACTTAGATTATCATGTTATCTTTGCCAATAAGGCCTTCAAGGAAACCTTTGGCGTAACGGAACCGATCAAAAAAGACCGCTGTTGTTATCATTTGCTGCATCGTCTCAACAGAAGGTGTGACGAGGTATTCGGGGAGGTATCTCCTTGTCCGGGAAGGGAGGTCATATTTACCAAAAGACCGAAGAAGGTTACCCAGATCTGCCTTGATTCATCTGACAATGAAATATTCATGGAGATCTACGCGTGCCCC
Organism: uncultured Nitrospirota bacterium; assembly: GCA_964481895.1. Taxonomy (GTDB): domain Bacteria; phylum Nitrospirota; class Nitrospiria; order JACRHA01; family JACRHA01; genus JACRHA01. The sequence goes on from CAYZUL010000010.1 coordinate 32,449, forward strand.
ATCTTCAGCAGTGAAGGTAAAGTAGCACAGGTCGTCGAATCATACCGTAACATAACCGATCACAAGCGGGCTCAAGATGAACTCCTGCGGCTTACATCGGATCTTCAAGGTGCGCTAGCAAAGGCAGGGAGAACGAGCGGATTATTAACTATCTGTGAATCCTGCAATAAAATATGCTATGAAAAAAGCTCTTACAGGAAGACAGGGGACTATTTAAAAAGGTATGCGAACGTCAGCTTTACCTATAGCCTATGTCCTGAATGTAAGAAGAAGTAATACAAGAAGGATTAAATTGGCCGACAGAAAACATAGCTGTTCTTCTTTCTTATGAATAACAGGATAGTTATCATAGAAGATGACGAGGGGGTGGTATTCCTTGTCAGGTTCTCTCTGGTTGGAGAGGGGTTCAACATAATGAGCGCGCCAGACGGTGTTTCAGGCCTCCGGATGGTAAAGGAGGAGATTCCTGATCTGGTAATAATCAATCAGATACTGCCAGACCGTGATGGACTTGAAGTATGCAAAGAGATCAGGAAGGACCCAAGGACGAACCATATACCCATAATCATCCTTACTGTCAGGAATGAAGAAGCATATGATGGTATCCTGGCGCTTGAACTTGGAGCGGATGATTACATATTAAAACCATTTTCATCGAGAGAGGTCCTTGCAAAGGTGAAGGCGCTCCTGAGGAGAATAAACCAGAAAAAGACTGTTACCGCAAAGTACTTTTATAAAGATATTTCAGTAGATACCCTGGCTTGCATCGTAAAGGATGGAAAGAGGGTGGTAGAATTGACCCCTAAGGAGTTCGGGCTCCTTGTCTCTCTCATTAGGAATAAAGGAGAGGTCATGTCGCGTCGGACAATACTTGAAAGCGTTTGGGGTTTTTCTAAGCTCATAACACCCAGGACTGTAGATAACCATATAAGAAATCTCAGAAAAAAAATACCTGTGCTTGAAGATTCTATTGCAACGGTCAAGCAGTTTGGATATAAGCTAAAGGAGGAGTGATGTTGAGAATCAAGTCATCTCTTTATAGACTGGCAATGAAATATCCTGTTAGTACAAGGAGTTAATAAAGACTTCCACAATATCTGTTGGGAACCTGTGGATAACCCAGATCAAACTATATTTTCCTTCCTTGTCCTTCCAAGAAGATTAGCAGAGTGCTCATTTTTTAGGCAGAATAAATATCTGTAATATCAACATATTATACAGCTTTAGTCCTGATATACCATATTTGTTTTCCTTGAAATCTTAAGAATATTAGTAAAAAATATTTATCCACAATATATGGGGGATAAAACCAACAGGGCACTACACAATTTTGTATGAAAAACTGTCTTCTCTCTTATACATGATGATTCAACATGAAACAGACAATGACTTAATTATCGGGACAGAGGGATGTAACAAGGTCTTATTGCTAAACTTGGGGCAGTGATTATTTACTAAAAACCTTACTCGCTCCAAGAGATCTCTTGGCCAGGGTAAAGGCGGTCCTGATGGGGTTCAACCGGAGAAAAGATGCCCCGGTTAAGCTTTCCTATAAGACCATTGTAGTAGATAAAGGGGCATACGCAGTATAAGGATGGAGGGAGGTGGGGCTTACCCTTACTCCAGCAGTATCCGAACTCTTTCCCGCAATTCCAGCAGGTTAAAAGGTTTTGCGATATAGGAAAAAATCTTCAGATCATAGGCTTGCTGTCTTCTTCTTTCCTCATTTACTCCTGTCAGTATGATTATGGGTACCTCTGCTGTAACCGGATCTTGCCGCAAAACCGAAGCCACTTCTATACCGGTCATTCTGGGCATCATCCAATCCAACACTACAAGGTCTAGCTTTTCTCTCTTGGCAATCTCTAAGGCTGTTTTACCATCCGCAGTTTCCAGAATGCGGTATCCAGGATTTTTTAAAGCAAAACATACCAACGTCCTTATTTCCTCTTCATCATCAACTATCAGGATTGTCTTCATTTGTCTTATATCTTTACAGATTAGATTTATTTTAAATTTTTAAAAAATTGGTGCGCCCTCCAAATGTCTCTCCTGCCATCAGAAGGCTCTCTTGAACCGAGATGATCGAACAATGTGGAAGGCGCACCATTATTAGCAAGCAATTGGTATGCCATACGCTTCTTTTCCATAGCAAAGGAATTTTTCAGGGGAAAAGACCCTTTAAACTGAATACTTCCTTCAATTCAGGAATTATATAGGGGGAATATAGTCTTTTTTGGATTCTACAAAGTGTATGATTGGATTTGCAATTCTTGTAGAATCAAACTTACACCCTCTGTAATTCACTGCCAGACTCTCTGATCTCTGATCTCTTGACAAGCTAGTTAATTTAGTGTAGCTTGACTCAAGATTTATTACGTAGCCCAAACGAGGTAATAAGCGGGAGTATTACCTCAGATGATTTTAGGTGTAAATGATCTTATCCTATTTAACTCCTGGCGCAACACGTTTTATCCTAACTTTTTTCAACTTCAAACTCCATAATTTACTTATACCACCAATATCTAGAAATACAAATAAGCTGATTGTCATGCCTGGCTTTTTCGGAACAGTTATCGCCCACCAGGAAAGTTATTCTAAGCCTGGAGAGACTTTTTTTTGACAGGGGGAAAGCCATGAAAGCGGAAAGCATTCTTATAGTTGACGATAACAGAGATATACAAATCATGCTTTCCAGAATGTTAAGAGAAGAAGGATTCAAGACAGTTGCTATGGGAGATTGGCAAAGAGCAATTCAAAGAGTGAAAGAAGCAAATCCAGATTTAGCCTTATTAGATTTTAAATTACCTGGAATAAATGGAATAAAGTTGATGGAAGAGATCAAGAAGGTTAACAATAATTTGAAATTTATAATTATTACTGGCTATGCAGATACTAAAGATGCGGTTAGATCGATAAAATTAGGCGCATATGATTATGTCACCAAGCCCTTTAATAATGAGGAGTTAATACTTACAATTAGACAAGCACTTCAAGCCAATATAAACAAAATTAATATACCCAATAATTCAAGAGTAAGTTCTTGCAAAAAAACATCCGGCGAAGAATTATTGGTGAAAACTACTGGAGCAACTAAGGTCTTTGACCTTGCCAGGACGGTAGCTCCCACGAATATGACAGTCTTACTTCAAGGGGAAAGTGGAACAGGCAAGGAGATAATTGCAGGGTATATTCACCAGAATAGCCTGCGCGGAGATAAACCATTCATTGTTATCGATTGTGGCGCTATACCGGATACTCTGATTGAAAGTGAGTTGTTTGGATATGAAAAGGGCGCCTTTACCGGGGCGGACAAAAATAAAAAAGGAAGATTTGAGCAGGCTCATGGGGGCACATTATTTTTAGATGAGATTAACAACCTCTCCCATTCAATGCAAATGAAACTCTTAAGAGTGCTTCAGGAAAGAGAGATTTGTCCTCTTGGAAGCAATGAATATCGTCAAATAGATGTCAGAATAATTTCGGCAACAAATATCCCGCTATTTGCTAAAGTCAGATCAGGCGAATTCAGAGAGGATCTTTTCCATAGATTAAATGAATTTGTTATTGAAATTCCGCCTATACGGGAAAGAAAGGAGGACATTCCTCTTTTAGCAAACCATTTTTTGGTTTTAACATCCCTGGAGTTATCCAGAAAAATAGAAGGGATTTCTCCGCAAGCAATGAATGCTCTGATTAATTATACCTGGCCGGGTAATATAAGAGAGTTAAAGAACGTAATCAAGAAAGCAGTACTTTTAGCTGATTCCGGTTATATCGTTCCGGAACATATTAGCTTGAACTATTCCAGCATTCCAAAGGATTTAAAGGATTTTAATTTCCTTGAAGAACTTGAAAGAGGAAAATCACTTAAAGAGATAGCCGGAAAGATTCAATCAGATTATGAAGAAGAAATAATTAAAAAAGTATTGATTAAAACGGGAGGAAACAAGACCCGAACTGCTAAATTCCTCAAGATAGACCGGATGACCCTTTATTCCAAATTAAGAAGGTTTGGGAACATAGACATGCCTTGATGATTTTAGAGACTTTAGTTTATGATTGTAGAAAACTTCCTACAGGGATGCATAATCAATCTTGCACCTTTTCAAATTTATACCAACTATCTATTGCAGATTTTTAACCGGGAAAGGACCGAAAACCCATATTTTGTGGATATTCAGAGCCCCGGCCTGATTCTTTTCGCCCTGGAACATGACTATAATCATCAATAGGCATAAGTCTTGCTGCTATTGCCTTTGTAAATCTCTATTAGCTAATTGGGGTATGCTTAATACATAAAAAACTGCAGTGATCACAAAAGCTGTTTATTCCTGATATTTCCATAGGGAGGAGTAATGGAGCTGATTAAGAATAAAGATCCTGGCAACCCTGAGATATCAATCCTTATTCTTGGAAATAACCTGATACATCCTGAGCAGCTAAAATATATCCTTGAACAGCATAACTATCAGGTCTTGAATGCAAGCAATGACCGGGAGGCAGGGGCCTTAATAAGTAAGCATAAACCACAGATTATTATTAGCGGCATGACCATGCCTGAAATGGATGGGTACCAGTTTTGCAAACAGATCAAATCGGATAAAAATACAAAAGATATTGCAACTGTTCTTTTTACCCCGCTCTCCAGCCGATATGATGTCATAAGGGGTCTGGAGTGCGGAGCAGACAATTTCATTACAAATCCTTACGATGAAAGATCTCTTACTTCCCTAATTCGGCATATCATTACAAATCGTGGTTTAGGCAAAGACAAGAGGTGGAAGCATGGCGTGGAGATACCTCTGGATGATAAAAAATATTTTATCACCTCTGATCGCCGCCAGATCTTAAGCCTTCTCCTTTCTACATACGAAATTGCTATCCAAAAAAATCTGGATCTTATCAAATCAAGGAATGAGATCATGACTCTCAATAGGCTACCCGAAGAAAGAGTTAATGACAAAGCAGCTTTTCTTGCCGGAGAAGGCGCAAGGCTTAAAAAGATTGAGAAGACATTAAAAATATCCGAGATGAAGTTCCATTCAGTAGCCCAATTAGCCATCGATGGAATCGTCTTTGCAGATAATAAAAAGATCATCATTTCATGCAATAAAGCCTTAATGAACGTCTATGGTTACAGAACGGATGAAATATTGGGCAAACCTTTTACCATCCTGATAGCAGAACAATATAGGAATCCTTTTCTGAAAAGCCTGGAGCGATTACAATCAACAGGCGAATCTTACATAATTGGAGACGCGGTCGAACTGTACGGTTTGCGAAAGAACGGGACTGTGTTCCCATTAGAGCTTTCTGTTTCTGTCTGGAAGATAGATGCGGAAACATTTTACAGTTGCATCATTCGCGATATCACAGAACGCAAACAGACTGATGAAACAGTCCGCCGTCTGGCCTATTATGACACTCTCACCGGACTTCCAAACAGGATCCTCTTTCATGACCGCTTATTACAGGTCACATCTGATGAACGGCAAAAATATGAAAAATTTGCATTACTTATCATTGATATTGATCGCTTCAAAGAGATCAACGATACCCTTGGCCATCAAATTGGCGACGTGTTATTAAAGCAGGTAAGCTTGCGCCTTTGCGATCTCACCAAAGAAGAGGGCATAGTTGCAAGTCTTGGCGGAGACCAGTTTGCAATCCTGCTGCCGAATATAGATCCCCCGGTTGCCGTAAGAACTGCGGCTATGATTATAAAGAGGCTCGAAGAATCCATTGTCCTCGATAAACTGACCCTGGATATCTCTGCCAGCATAGGGATCTCACTTTATCCGATCCATGGAGAGGATGCCGACACCTTGATCAGGCGGGCAGAACTGGCAATGTACGCCGCTAAAAGAACTGAGAGCGGATGGGCCATCTATTCTCCCAAGCAGGACAAATATTCACCAGAGCGACTCACCCTTATAAGTGAGCTTCGCCATACGATAGACCAAAACCAGTTATTCCTTCTCTACCAGCCCAAGATAGAACTTAAGACCGGTACGGTAATAGGTGCAGAGGCGCTTGTCCGCTGGCGCCATCCGAATTTAGGTATCATTCTTCCAGACCAGTTCATCGCTCTTGCCGAGCATACGGGCTTTATTAAGCAGATAACCTTATGGGTACTAAAAGAGGCGATCCGTCAATCATTGAACTGGCAGGAGAAGGGATTTAAATTAGATATTGCAGTGAACCTGTCTGCCAAGAACTTCCAGGATCATCAGTTTCAGGATCAGATAAGAAGTCTGCTCTATGTCTGGAAATTAACGCCGGGGATCTTGAGGTTTGAGATAACCGAGAGCACCATCATGGCGGATCCGGAACGGGCAATCGGGATCATGATGCGGTTAAACAAATTAGGGATAAACTTTTCTATAGATGACTTTGGCACAGGATACTCATCTCTAAATTATCTCAAAAGACTCCCTGTGGATGAGATAAAGATAGACAAATCCTTTGTTATAAATATGACGACTGATGAGGACGATGCTGTCATTGTGCGCTCTGTTATTGAGCTCGGACACAATCTTGGCGTAAAGATCACAGCAGAAGGAGTCGAGAATCAGGAAGCACTTGATAAACTTGCCGCACTTGATTGTGATGCGGCACAGGGCTATTTTATAAGCTACCCGATTTCCCAGGAAGAAATTACTGACTGGCTGCTTAAGAAAAGAATATGGCATGTTGAAAACTAACCGCTTGCAAGGGCTTAATCAGCTTCAGCAATATTTACTAGGTTCTGGAGGACATGATGAAAAACTTACAAAGATCACAGAAGGTGTTGTACAAATCTTCAATGCCGATTTTTGTCGTATATGGATCAAAGGGCCGGGGGATCTCTGTGAGAAAGGCTGTATCCATGCCACGGCAAAAGATCCGGAGAAGGTCTGCCGCCTGCGGGAATACTGCCTTCACCTTGTTGCCGGCTCAGGACGGTATACACATATAGACGGTCCTCACAGCCGCATGCCGTTTGGTCTGTACAAAGTAGGGCGTATAGCCGTCGGACAGATAAATAAATTCCTCACCAATAATGTAGTAAATGATCCGCAGATCATGGACCACAAATGGGCAAAGGGGCTTGGCCTTGTCTCATTTGCCGGGTATAAGCTTCAAGATACCGATGGCGAACCTATAGGTGTTCTGGCGCTCTTCTCAAAACAATCTATTACCCCTGAAGAGGATGCCATGCTGGAGGGCCTTGCCGGGATAACCACCCATGTCATCCAGATCGTAAAGGCCGAAGGGACACTGAAGGTGGAGCGGGACAAGCTTGTCAATATCCTGGAATCTATGGGAGACGGCGTCTATATCTCAAATCAGACCTGTGATATAGAATATATCAACCCTGTTATTGAAAGTGAGTTTGGTCCTATTAATGGACGTAAATGTTATGAATATTTTCATGACAGGGATGAGGTTTGTCCATGGTGTAAGAACCAGGATGTCTTTGCAGGAAAGACCGTCCGATGGGAATGGCACTCCAATAAAAACAACAAGACATATGATCTACTGGAGACTCCATTACGAAATCGAGACGGAACCATCTCCAAGCTGGAAATATTCCGCGACATCACAGATCGTAAGTATGCGGAGCACCGCCTGGCTATTCAGTTTTCTGTAGTCAGGGTGCTGGCTGAATCAGCTACACTTAAAGAAGCCACGCCGAAGATCATAGAGGCGATTTGTGAATCTACGGGATGGGATATGGGCGCTATATGGAATGTTGACCATGAAGCGGGCGTCCTGCGCTGTATCGAACACTGGCACATGCCGTCAGTCGACTTCTCGGAATTTGAGATGATTACCAGGCAGTATACTTTTCAAAGAGGTATTGGAATGCCGGGTCGTGTCTGGGACACAGGCAAGCCTGCATGGATTATAGATGTTGCCCAGGATACAAATTTCCCGCGTGCCCCTTATGCTGCCAGGTCGGGTCTGCATTCTGCCTTTGGTTTTCCGATTAAGTTTGGGAGTGAAGTCTGCTGTATCATGGAATTTTTTAGCCGTGAAATCCGCCAGCCTGATGAGGGCCTGCTCCAGATGTTTAATGCCATCGGAAGCCAAATCGGACAGTTCATGGAGCGCAAGGAGACAGAAACGGAACTTAAGAAAAACTGTAATCTCCTAAATGCCGTCATTGAAGGAACGACTGATGCGATCTTTGTTAAGGATCTTGAGGGGCGCTATCTGATGATCAACCCTCCTGGCGCCCGCCTCATCGGAAGGTCTGTGGAGGAGGTTATCGGCAAGGACGATACTGAATTATTCGTGCCTGATGCGGCCAGTCAGATTATGGAGGATGACCGGAATATTATGCGTTCAGGAGAAACCAAGACATGTGAGGAGGAGCTTTTGGCAACAGCAGGGATCAAGCACACATATCTCACCACAAAAGCGCCATTTCTTGACCATCAAGGAAGGGTAATAGGCATCATCGACATTGCCCGCGACATAACCGAGCGAAAACAGGCAGAGGAGCAGATCCACCACCTGGCCTACTATGACATGATGACTAATCTTCCAAACCGCCTCTCCCTGCATGACGATATAGACCGTGCCATAAGCCAGGCAAGGACTGAGAATAGCCCCTTTGCCCTCCTTATTATCAATCTGGATCGCTTCGAGGAGATAAATAATACCCTGGGCCATGATAATGGCGATCTCATATTACAGCAGATAGCTATCCGCTTGCAGGGGATATGCGGTGAACCGGATATGGTTGCACGCCTGGGAGGTGATATATTTGCAGCCCTTCTACAAAGGACCGATGCAGAAGGCGCTGCGATGAAGGCAGAAGAGATAATAGGGGCGATCAAAGAGTTCATTGCCATAGCAGATCTCTCTATTGAGGTCTCCGCCAGCGCCGGTATCTCCCTCTTCCCTGGCCATGGTGCGGATGCCGACAGCTTAATCAGACGCGCAGAGATAGCCATGTATGCGGCCAAAAGGATAGAAAACAGCCTCTGCATCTACTCCCCCCAATATGACCAGTATTCCCAAAAAAGACTTGCCCTTATGGGTGAGCTTCGCCAGGCCATAGAGCAGGATCAGTTATTCCTCCTGTATCAGCCGAAGATAGAGCTTAAGACCGGCAGGATCCTGGGTGTAGAGGCCCTATGCCGCTGGCAGCATCCGAAATCGGGCGTTATACCTCCCAATGACTTCATCTTTCTTGCAGAGAGGGGAGGCCTGATAAAGGAGCTTACCCTATGGGTGATAAAAGAGGCCATGCGTCAATCAAGGATCTGGCATAAAGGGGGTCTTGAGGTCTCCTTGGCAATAAACCTATCTGTAAGGAGCCTTCAGAACCCAGAGCTCTTAGATAAGATAAAGGGCCTTATCTCCACCTGGGGTATCGCCCCAAGCTCCATTAGGTTTGAGATCACAGAGTCTATAATCATGCAAAACCCTGAGCTTGCCATGGAGATCATAACCGAGCTTAGCTCCATGGGGATTAAGTTCTCTATAGATGACTTTGGCACGGGATATTCATCCTTGAGCTATCTTCAGAGGCTTCCTGTAGATGAGATCAAGGTAGACAAATCATTTGTCATAAATATGGAGACCGACAAAAATAACGCCATGATTGTACGCTCTGTAATCGAGCTGGCGCATAATCTTGGCCTGAAGGTAACCGCAGAAGGGGTGGAAAGCAAAGAGGTTATGGATAGACTTGTCTCGCTCGGCTGTGATCAGGCGCAGGGATATTTCATAAGCAGGCCGATCCCCCAAGAAGAGATCGCAGAGTGGCTGAGAAAATAAGCTGTTGGCGCTAATTAAGACAAATGGATAAGCAAATAGTTATTATAGCGAGTGACGAGAGAACAGCTTATATAATAAGATCCTGCCTTAATATGGAGGAGGGTTTTTATGTTAAGGAGGCTTCAGACGGAATATCAGGCATAAAGACAGTCAAGGATATAATTCCAGACCTTATTATATTGGATCTGATGCTACCAAGGAAAGACGGACTTAATGTCTTGCAGAAGATAAGAAAAAATCCGCTTACTGACCGCATACCAATTATCGTCCTTACTGCTATCCTCGATGGGCCTAAAAGGCTCTTGGGGCTTGAACTGGGGGCGGATGATTTATTAACTAAACCTTTTTCACCCAGGGAACTTCTGGCCAGAATAAAGGCAATACTAAGGAGAACTTGCCCAGAGAAAGAAAGTATACCTAAGCTTTTTAATAAAACTGTATTTATAGATACAGAGTCCTGCACAGTAACAGAGAAAGATAAAGAAATACTGTTGACACCAAAAGAGTATCTGCTTCTTAAGTTTTTTTTAGAAAATAAAGGCCAAGCCTTATCACGTCAGGTAATAATTGAAAACGTATTCGGGCTACCTAGGGATATAACCACCAGGACAGTGGATGTCCATGTGCGGAGGCTTCGGGCAAAAATACCCTCCCTCACAAAGTCAATTGTTGCAGTTAACCGAATTGGGTATAGGTTAAGGGAGGAATAAGCCTCAACTTTATGCTCACTTCATTTTTCTGGTGGAGGGTGCCGGGATCGAACCGGCGGCCTGCTGATTGCGAACCAGCCGCTCTCCCAACTGAGCTAACCCCCCCGCATTCGAACAAGAAAATAGCGATTACTCTTTATTGGAAGGATTTAATCTATGTCTAATCCTCCCTAGGTATTTATTTAAGATATGTCCCCTTGGAAGGAACATTAATGCAGGGTCTTCCCTTATCCCAAGCCTTTTCATCTCTCTTTTCATGCCTTTGTGCTGCTCATCCAGCTGCAAACCGAGATTGAATGTCTGAATTGCCTTCTCCTTATCTTTTGCCTTTGCGTAAACCTTTCCAAGATTAAAATAAAAATCGGGCTGATAACTATCCTGATCCAGCGCCGCCCTGCATCTCCTGATCGCTTCTTTAAGATCTCCCCCATTCATCGAAATAGTAAGGCCAAGATAAGAATCAAGCTCCACAGGAACAGCTAGCTCTTTTTCTTTATAGCAATTCCGGGCTTTGGTAAGGCTGGCAATGGCACTGGACCATGCCCCTTCGCGGACATAGATAAGCCCTAGCTCCAGGTATTCATCGCAGGTCATCTTATTTGTATCTCCTTTTGGGCTATATTTCCGTGGTCTGCCTTTTAGCATATTGAGTTATTATACAATAGGTTTAGATTCTATGATCCTGTAAAATCTTGACCTATATATGAGATCAAATAGGCCCTCCTTGTCAGGAAATAGTTCAAGGACCAACCTCTTTGTCTCTTCAACTACCAGCCTTGCCTCATCCCATGCAATATCAGAATATTGAAGCCTGTCTGACGCAGAGTCAACGATAAATTGAACCCTTTGAATCCTCTCTTCTTCATCAAAGAGTCCTTGTCTATAGTTATCCTCTTTCAGATATAGCTGGCCTGATTCGATCTTCCCGTCCCTCTCTCCAGACTTAAGCATTATTATCCCCTACCCTCTGGGTTTATGGCTACCCTTCTCCCGGAAACCGAGACCCTCCCCTCTTCGTAAAGTCTTATTGCATGGAGAAATAATTTGTGTTCCTCTTTTAATATTCTGGCAGATAAAGACTCTTCTGTGTCACCTTCCAGAACGGGGACAGCGGCCTGGGCTATTATCGGTCCCTTGTCTACCCCCTCCTCAACGAAATGGACCGTACAGCCGGCAATCTTTACGCCATATTCAAGCGCCTGCCTCTGGGCAGACATCCCGGGAAAGGAAGGGAGCAGCGCAGGGTGCACATTCATAATCCTGTTCATGTATGCATCAATCAGGAGCCCAGTGACTATCCTCATATAGCCTGCAAGGACAACCAGGTCCACATTGTATCTTTTTAAGATATCCAGAATTTCCAGATCATAGGAGGTCCTGTCTTTAAAAGCAGACGGGTCCAGGTATACTGTATCTATACCCTCTTTTGAGGCCCTTTCAAGGGCAGGGGCATCCTTCTTGTTACTGATAACCACTGCGATCTCTGTCTGGAGATAGCCCTTTTTAATTGAATCTATAATAGCCTGCAAATTTGTACCCCTTCCTGAGACGAGGGCCCCTATTTTTAGCCTTACATTAGACATATCTGTTATGCCGAGCTTGCCAGTACAACCTTATTCTCCCCCTCTTCGATATGCCCTATAATCGCTGCCTCTTCACCCAGAAGAGATGCCTGCCTGACAAAGGCCGGTCCGTCCTCCCCGGCTATAATTAGTATCAGACCTATCCCCATATTAAAGTCCGTATACATCTCTTGATGATCTATTTCCCCCTTCTCCTTAATAAGATCAAATATATATGGTATCTTCCAGCTCCCTTCCTTAATTGTAGCTTGACATCCCCGTGGAAGTATCCTTGGTATATTATCAATAAACCCGCCACCTGTAATATGCGCTATCCCTTTTATCTTGAAATTGGACCGTAATGAAAGAATATTCTTCGCATAAATCCTGGTAGGGGCAAGGATCTCCTCTCCAATTGATGCCTTAAGTCCTTTAACCTTGTCACCTATCTTAAAACCTGCGATATCGAAGAGCACCTTCCTTGCAAGAGAATAGCCGTTACTGTGGAGCCCTGAAGAGGCAAACCCTGCAATCAGATCCCCCGGTCTAATCTCCCTGCCATCTATTATCTCATCCTTTTCTACAATCCCGACTGCAAAACCGGCAAGGTCGTACTCGCCCTCCCTGTAAAATCCGGGCATCTCTGCTGTCTCGCCGCCAATCAGGGCGCATCCCGCCTGCCTGCAACCCTCCGCTATCCCTTTTATGACTTCTTTTGACCTGGAAATATCCAGCCTCCCGGAGGCAAAGTAATCGAGGAAAAAAAGCGGTTCAGCCCCTGTAACTGCAACATCATTGACACACATGGCCACAAGGTCGATCCCTATGGTGTCGTGCCTTCCCATCTCAAAGGCAATCTTTAATTTTGTACCAACGCCGTCAGTACCAGACACAAGGACCGGCTCCCTGTATTTGTCCTTCTTCAGGGCAAAGAGGCCGGCAAAACCTCCGATATCTGTTAGTACCTCTGGCCTGAATGTGGACTTAATAACAGGTTTTATCGCCCTGACAAATTCATTCCCGGCCTTTATATCAACCCCTGCATCCTTGTATGTTATTTTCGACATCTTAAAGATAAAAGTTTATGTTAATGTTAATTGATCTGTAAAAATTGGCCTATTATAATACATTAAGGACGGTTATATCAATCTATGGAGCAGGGCATAAAGATTGACGGAGGATATGGGGAAGGCGGCGGCCAGATCCTGCGTTCCGCCCTTGCCTCCATCAAAAGTATAGATTCCAACTCAGGCTTATCTCTGTCTGATAGATATCAAAGGTCTTTTCCCGCGAAAGACCTAAATTTAAGCTATTATTCTGGCTTATTCTGAAGCCATGCAGCATTGATGCTATATACCTTGTATGTCTTGTCCCTATTTCATAGAACATGCCCTGAGCAGATAAATTAATCTTCCAGAAATCGGTTGGCCTTTCTATGAGACCCATAGATGGACCAATGCCAAATGCATAGCCCTTGTCAAGGTTATTTCCTATGTTTAGATCCGACTCAAGCATGAGATAGGATAGCCCGATAATGTTATTCTTAAATGCAATACCCCCGCCAGGATTAAGTTGATAGACCAACTCCCTTTTGTCGATGGCAAAAGTCTTCCGGATAAACCCTGTCTTTACCTTCCATGAAACAGGATTAAAGAAGGTATCCCTCGGGGAAAGGGAGATGATATCGATAAAATCTAAAGCCTCCAATGCCAATTTCTCCTGATCCAGGTCATATCTCGCAGATAATCCGGCGAACACAATCTGAGAGCCTTGTATATAGCCCTCATCCGGGTCGCTTAAATCATGGTATGCCGGTCTGTATTTAAACTCATAGAAATAGCGGTCTTCCTGGAGACCAATGCCCAAGCTAACGCGGCCAGGGTAATGTCCTTTTTCTGGTATGGGAGGGGCCTTGATCTCATATAACGGATCTTCCGACCTTCCCATCAGGCTGCGCGCCTCCAGGGTTTTTAAAAAACGTTTTATATATTCTTCTTTAGAGATTACCTTCTTATTATATCTGTATTGAATCAATTCGGCTGCCAGATCCAAGACCCTTATCTTCTTGTCCTTTTCCATGAGATCTGTTTCCACCAGCTTCGATTCATCTCCTGCTATTGTTAGCGCCAACTCCCTGGAATCACTATCAAGGAGAGAGGCTATATGTTTGATCTTTGCAGCCATTGAAGGCCGGTATTCTATCTTTTCAACAAGGCCGCTATTTTCGATGACCCTTATCGTATCAAGCGGCAATACCCATAGTCCAAATTTGTCTGTTAAATGGGCGCTGGGCCTTGCGGCCTCAAGCAAGAAGAGGAGATTGTATGAACAATTCTCATCAAAAAAATAATAATCAGAGTATAGATCCTTCAGTTCCCAGAGATGCAAAGTCATCCTCTCCGTCTCCTCTTTGGAGAGGTTTAATTGATACTCCCAAATGTCTCTTTGTTCTAAGTCGCTGTACTCCTTTACCTTTTCATAGTAGGGAAGCACAGAAAAGTATCCCTTATAATAGCCAAAAATGCCCTTGAAAGCGTAAAGGAACCCATTAGAATCATCGGCAAAGGCCGCATAATTTGCGGCATAGGATAGGAGCTGGCTTTGATGCGCCCCGCTAATCCCTACGAGGGTATGACCGAACATGGAGGCAGGGCTATTTATGTGTGCGGTCGGAAAGATCAGGACAGCCCGGCCCGGTTTTATTTTGTCCATTGCCTGGTCTAGTTCCTGGCATTTTATGTCAGGTGTCTTTGATGCGTCGATATTTAGTTTTTCTTTGAGCCATGAATAACGGGCAACAAATCTGCATTTCGGGTGGTTATTGTCATTTGGCCCTGGGTTAAAAAAGGCCTTTATGGTGGCGTCCAGTTCCGACTTAGGGTCATATTTCCCGTTTGGGGATAAAAAGAACCTGGGGTCATCTATCAGGCTTTTAACCCCAAGGATCTTTTTCTTGTAATGCAACAGGATTCCCCAGTATCTATCCTCATGCAATCGCATCTCTTCGGCGGTTTTAAGATATTTTTCGATGTAGTGGCCATCTTCCGATATGGCCATGGCTGGGAAGACGATGCCTGATACCAACTGAAAAAGAAAGAGGGGTATGGATAACTTAATTAATCCATATCCCCTCAAAGAAGAAGACATCCAGTCTGAATTAGTTACTAGCTATTTATTACAGTGACAATATTATCTACAACATCCGCAGCCTCAATCTTGTCCGAGGTGAAGATATTGGAGAAGTTGGCCTGAAGCTTGGTATAAACTGCCGGCCTGTTCTCGTTTGCGATCCCGATCAATTCTGCAAGTGTATCCAGGGATTCACCATTTCCCATGGATATATTCTTTGATATTGTGTCCAGGTTAGCTACAACGAATTCCTTTAATTCTTCATTTCGAACGATCTTACTTGGCGCCTTGCACTGTGATGTGCCGGATGTGATACCGAAGGTCTGATTACCGGAGGTTCCATTTAGCAATGTCATTGCCAGTTGTCCTAATAAAGAATCATTTCCGCCGGGGCCAATAAGTTCAGCACCGAGTCCGCAACCGGTATTTTGTTGTGCCGGGCTTGCAGCAAATGCTACACCTGAGACAAACAACGTAACGACTACCATGCCTACAAACAGCTTTCTCATAGCGCCTCCCTTTCTTGAAAGGTTAGATTAATAGGATCACTTTTTTCCATTAAAACAGAGCTTCCTCACCTCCTTTTGTTGAGATTTGTAAAAAATTACATAGAATCTAGCTTACCTCAGTTGGGTTGTCAAGGAGTTAATGAGCCACGAATTGCCTCATTAATAATTTTACCTTGTCGATTTTATCCCGGAGTGATAATCTTAACAAAGAGGTTGACCTGGTTATGAAGGCGATTGTGAAGACTAAAAGGGGGAAGGGGTTGGAGATGAAGGAGCTTCCTCTGCCTTCTCCCGGTTTTGATGAGGCATTGATCAAGGTTGAGGCCGTCTCGATCTGTGGTACCGACCTGCATCTGGATAAGTGGGATGCATGGGCCCAGAAGCGGGTAAAGAGTATACCTCAGATCATTGGACATGAGTTCTGCGGAAAGGTGGTTGAGATCGGAGACTCGGTCACCAGGGTGAAACCTGGTGATTATGTGTCATCAGATAGTCATATCCCCTGTCTTTTTTGTATACCATGCCTGCGCGGGGAGCATCATCTCTGTTTTAATCTCCAGATCCTGGGTGTTGACCGGGATGGCTGTTTTGCGGAGTATATAGCGATCCCTGAGAGGAGCCTCTGGAAGAATAATCCTAATCTTCCCCCTGAAATCGCCTCGATCCAGGACCCGCTGGGGAATGCCGTATATGCAACCTTAGTCGAGCCGGTGGCAGGTCAGGATCTGGTGATTCTGGGGGATGGCCCGATCGGCCTGTTTGCTGCAGGAATAGCCAGGGCAGCCGGCGCCTCCAGGATAATGCTTAGCGGCTTAAACCCCCTCTGTCTTAATATCGGACGGATGATGGGGGCAGACCATGTATACCATGCAGGAGAGACAGATATTGTAAAAGCCGTCCTTGGAGAAACAAAAGGGGTTGGCGCTGATATAGTCCTTGAGATGTCGGGATCTCCCAGGGCGATCTCGGATGGCCTTACCCTGGTGCGAAAAGGGGGACGGTTCTCCGCCTTCGGTATCCCATCCAGGCCGGTTTCCATAGACTTCAATGAGCAGATTATCTTTAAGGGGATAAGGCTTTATGGTATAAATGGCAGGAGGATGTTTGAGACATGGTTTCAGATGGCCGGACTCCTTAATTCCAACCGCCTTGACCCAAGGCCGGTCTTAACGCATTACCTGATGTTTGATGAATTTGAAAAGGGTTTCCTCTGGATGGAGGAAACACCGAGACAGGCGGCGAAGGTGGTTCTTTTTCTGGATCCTCATCTATTTAAGGAGGCAGAGGGGAGGAGATGATCGAAGATGTGAGGAGGGCCCTCCAGGATGAGCTGGAAAAGATAGACAAAGCAGGCATTACAAAAGAAGAACGTGTGATCGCCTCACCCCAGTCTGCACATGTTATTGTCCAGGGCAAGGTATATCTTAATCTCTGCGCAAATAATTATCTGGGATTAGCCGACCATCCTGATCTGATTGAAGCTGCTAAGAAGGCGCTTGACCAGCGGGGATATGGGATGGCCTCAGTCCGTTTCATCTGCGGGACTCAGGACCTCCATCAGAAGCTGGAGCAGAGGATCAGCAGATTTTTAGATACCGATGCAGCCATCCTTTATTCCTCCTGTTTTGATGCCAACACAGGACTTTTCGAGACGCTCTTTTCAGAGTCTGATGCCATCTTTTCCGATGCATTAAACCATGCATCTATCATTGACGGGATCAGGCTCTGCAAGGCGGCCCGCTACCGTTACAAACACCTGGACATGTCAGATCTGGAAAAGCAGCTCCAGAAGGCAAAGACACACCGTTTCCGGGTCATTGCTACGGATGGTGTCTTCTCTATGGATGGGGAGGTTGCCCCACTTGGTCAGATCTGCGATCTGTCTGAACAGTATGAGGCGCTTGTTATGGCGGATGATTCCCATGCCACAGGGTTTTTAGGAGAGGGAGGGAGGGGTTCGATAGAATATTGTAACGTCATGGGGCGTGTCGATCTGATTACCAGTACACTGGGAAAGGCGATGGGCGGGGCCTCAGGCGGTTTTACCGCCGGAAGACGCGAGCTGATAGCCATGCTCCGCCAGCGTTCAAGACCATATCTTTTTTCAAATGCCATCCCCCCTATGACAGCCGCGGCAGCCCTTGCGGCCTTTGATCTTATTGAAAAAAGACCTGATCTCAGGGTACGCCTCTGGGAAAATACCCAGTTCTTTCGAAAGGCATTAACAGAGGCCGGTTTTCGGATCAGGCCGGGATTCCACCCAATCGTGCCTGTCTTAATCGGAGATCCGGTCCGGGCCAAGGAGATGGCACAGCGGCTCTTCGAAGAGGGGATATATGTCGTGGCCTTTTCATATCCGGTGGTTCCGATGGGTGAGGATAGGATCAGGGTTCAGCTCTCTGCAGCACACACAAAGGCAGATCTTGAATTTGCCGTGGAGAGATTTGTTAAGGCGGCGAAAGAAACGGGAATAATTCCCTGACCAGACCATACCTTTGTTTGGTCTATCCCGTCTTTTGCTGGGCCGGAACAAACTTCAGGGCGACACCATTATTACACCATCTCTGGCCTGTTGGCGCCGGGCCGTCATTAAACAGATGTCCATGATGACCTCCGCACCTCGCACAGTGATATTCTGTGCGGGGGAAGATCAGCTTAAAATCCCTCTTTGTTTCCAGATGCCCCTCTATGGAGGTAAAGAAGCTTGGCCAGCCAGTGCCGCTGTCGAATTTCATTTCCGATGTAAACAGAGACAGCTCACATCCTGCGCAGACATATTCGCCCTTCCTTTTTTCCCCATTTAGCGGGCTTGAATATGGACGTTCTGTCCCCTCCTCCCGTAAGACGGAAAACTGCTCAGGGGTCAGCAATCTCTTCCATTCTTCCTCTGATTTGCGGATCTGCTCGATTTTAATAGACATGGTTTTGCCCTCTCCATAGACTCTTGGTGCAGTAAAGGGAAACATAATAACACCAAGAGCAAGAATCAAGAAACGTCGCCTGGTAACTGGTAATAATACCCAACCTTGCTCAAAGTTAATTCTGTTATTCATATGTTCATTTTAGTAGCCTGGTCTTGCCGGTGTCAACCTTGATCAGTCGCAATCCTTTATTCATCAAGGTCTTCCCCCTCCTCTTTACTAAAGGGGAGGCCGGGAGGGGTTAGTCTTCATTAGGTCTTAGATTCTCACAAAAGCGGACAAAAAAGAAAAGAACTCCCCTCAATAGCGTCACCACCTTACAATTTTCAAATCATCTATGTTATCGAAGTGGGCATCCCCTGTAGCAAGGGGCAGGTTTTGCTCTATGCAGATGGCTGCAATCCATAAATCATTTTCAGGGATAGGGCGGCCTTTCTGTTTTAACTCCAATCGTATGACGCTATAATGATTGGCTATTTCCCTTGTAATGTTTAAGATATTGCAGGCATCAATAAATTCGTTATATTTTTTTAAATTTTCCCCTGACCGGGAGGAATTTCTGGCTGTAAATATAAGTTCTGCTATTACAGGGACAGGAAGATAAAGGACTGATGAACCAACAAGCATTTTGGCAACGATCGGGTCATTCTTGAATAATCGTATTACTATATTCGTATCGAGGCTAATCCTTCCATTCATCAGGATTTATCCTTTCAAACTCATCCTCCACCATCTCCATCATCCTGTTTGCATCTCCTTCGCTTAATATACCGGCGAACCTTAAAATGGGGTGAGAGATCTCCCTTTTAACAGAAACAGTCACCTCAACCTCAGTATTTTCCTTTATACCTTCAATAGGTTCCAGAGGTCTGAATACACCATGTTCGTATATCGCATTTATAGTCTTTGTCATCTCCAATCACCTCCCCTTGAAGGAATTATAACAAATCCTCTATATTATACAAAGGTTTTATTAATCAGGTCGGCTTCAGCTTAGACTTATGAGTTATGAGGAAATTCCGGAAATCCGTCTGTAAATCTACCCTCTTAATACCTTACATGCTCCATACTCCAAACTCTATACTGTTGCCCAGTCCCTTATTCCCTGCCGGCAGGCAGGATCAGGTCTTATCCTCCAACTAATTTCAATCGCTCTCTTATCTGCCGTAGCGGACAATTTATTTTTAAAAGGGCCATCGTTTAGATAAAGTGGCGCCCTCTTCTTGCCGCCTGAGCCACGGATGGCGAAGGCGACATTATCCTATAACAATAAAGTAGTAAATTCATTTTGAAATTCGGTTTTCTTTAACGCCTCGTTATGAAATGGCATTCCCCATACAATGTATTTCTTTGATTGAGCTAAACTAAAAAAAGTGGACATGAAAGTTTGCAATTACAGGACTATTTAATATAACAGTCCTAATTACCACAGGTTAGTATTCATCAAACAATCTATCAAAATAATGCTTATGATTTTCCAAAAATTTGATTTCTCTGGTCTGTGACAATTTAGCAATGATATAATCAAACTCCCTTCCTTCAGAAATTGGGGCACTACCCTCGTACTCAATTTTGGTTTCTATGATTTTATTGAAAGTTGCCTCATCTTCAGATAGCACCTGAATAAGTTTCTCGAATTCCTCGGTGTCTATAAAAAAATAGTTTGACGGCTCCTTGATCTCATCTTTACATAGGCTACTCACGCGCTCCTTGATCAAAGCTTCACCGAGATAGAATTTCTCGAAATGTAAAATGAGCTTAATGATCGTCTTAGTTGTTTTGCCCATACCTTTTACAGTATCAGCAATCTGCAGGTAAGCCTCTTTGAAATTATTTAAGTAATTATCCAACTGTGCCAAGGAAGGATACTCCTCTTTCAGTGATATGGTCATCAGACATGATTTCTGCTCAACAATCAAGATGTATTGATCAGTATGAACAAGCCAATCTGCTTTCCTCCTCCCTCCTGCCATGACCCTTCCATATTGGCTGGGCTTCAGATAAAATCCCAGTACCTCCTCAATATACTTTTCATAATACTCCCCGAAGTTGTTAATAAATGCCTGGGATTGTAATTTCATATATTTATCTCGAATGAGCCAATAAGTTCCTTCATAAAATTTCCTTGCCCATATGAAGGCATTTGAGATGATGAATTTATTTGTACTCGTCTTGATAATGGGTTTAAAGAATAGTGGATTATTAGGGAAAGAGGAGCCTCTGTAGTAGTTATAATCGCCGGTAAAATAACCTATGCAGGATGTGAGGTTCTCCTCTGTTAGAACGGGGTACACCTTCCTTACATCATCTGTTACTTTGAAGCTCATCGATGAGGACTCTTGTAGCCATGCATACCCTGCCATCTGTAACTGCGCAAAGCTCTTAATGTCGAATCCGGTGAGTTCGAGTAAGTCGTCGCTTGGTTGCTTATGATGCTGAAAATGATTCATGGGAATTTCTGACAGTAAGATAAAATATCTCAGAAAATTGTAGTACAGTTTTCCCCCTCTGGTTATCTCCTGATACCAAAACTGCTTTTGAGATAGACCGAGTAATATATGCAGCTTCATATCCTCTTTGGCTATCTCTTCTTTTCTCTTCGCCGCCAATTCTTTCGAAACGTCGGCTGCCAGGTTAACCAACTTGCAAACATCCTCAAAAGAAGGCTTCTGAGATCTATGGTCATTTGATTTTTTTATCGCCATGCAAGATAGATCCGCCAGCACCCACGCTGGAATCAACTGCTCAAACTTCTGTGAAAAGCCTCCAAGGCTACTATACCATGTTACTGTTTTAAGGAAATTACCCTTTAAAAATATCTCTCTCGATAACTCTGCCAGTGAATATAAGAGCTCGTCCAGTTTATATTTTTTAATCTCTTTTTCTATTTCATCTAACATAAAAAGGGGCATTCTTAAGTCAATAGTCAATATGATAAGGATAATGGGCTGATTATCACCCACACCCCCTCGCAATCCCTACCTCTTTATCCTTCACCATCCCTGCGGAACCTCTCCCCCAGCCCTTATATCGTACTCATCCAGGCAATGCACACCCACCCTCACCCTGAGGTAGGTGGATAAAAAGAATTGCAAAGGCCGAGGGAAAATACAGCGCTATTGTATACTGTAATTTTCTTTGATCCCATCCTTATCCAATCTCTTTTCTATCACACTTGACGACACTTGGAATGCCTTCCCCAAATGTGCTGTGATTAGCTCCCACGCGAAGTCCCAATTTTGCTCCAGGGACACACCCTCGCCTCTGATTT
>CAYZUL010000011.1:0-54054 GCA_964481895.1 uncultured Nitrospirota bacterium
AGGGGGAGGCTCCATCCGGCTTTGCCGGTGGAGGGGGCGACGCGAGCCCCTTTAATAAACAAATGGCGGTATTTCGATATAAGGGACTTACACATGAGGGGAAGGATATTAACGGCGTTATAGATGCCGACACCTCAAAGATTGCCAGGTCTAAACTCAGGAAGAGCGGTATCTTTCCGGTTGAGGTAATACCGGGGAGTGAATCCAGCGCAGCCCATATACACGTATCCGGCGTGACAGAAAGGATTAGTCTCTTCTTGAAAAGGGAGCGGGTACCGCTTAAAGAGCTGGCAATAGCAACACGACAGCTAGCCACACTCCTGGGAGCGGGCTTTACCCTCCTGGAATCACTAAACGCCTTAATTGAACACGTAGAAACCAAAGACCTGAAGATGGTAATGGCAGCAGTAAGAGAACGGATAAGAGAAGGAACCTCCTTTGCCGATGCCCTGAGGGGCCATCCAAGGATATTCCAGGATCTCTATTGTAATATGGTTAAGGCCGGAGAGACAAGCGGGACCCTGGACTTAATCCTGCTGCGTCTGGCTGATTTCCTCGAAGGCCAGTTAAAACTTAAAAATAAGGTAGTCTCTGCCATGGCATATCCGATCTTTATGTTGATCATAGGGACTGCAATCCTTTCCGGACTTATTATATTCGTAATACCAAAGGTAACAGAGGTATTCAGTGAGATGCACCAGGCCCTGCCGCTTCCGACAATTATCCTTATAGGCATCAGCAACCTTCTCAAGTCTTATTGGTGGATTCTGGCCGCTATTACCATTACTGGTATATACCTGTTTCGTTTATATATTGACACAGAGGGCGGGCGTCGGCAATATGACAAACTACTGCTTAATCTCCCTGTTGCCGGAAAACTGATCAGGATGCTTTCCGTATCCAGATTTACCAGGACACTGTCGACACTATTGTCAAGCGGCATCCCCCTCCTCCAATCCCTCGATATAGTAAAGAACCTAGTAGGGAATAAGGTGCTGGAGGCTGCTATCGATTCGGCAAGGAAAAATATCCGGGAAGGAGAGGGGATAGCAGAGCCCCTGAGGCGGAGCAGGGTATTTCCTTCCCTCGTTGTGCATATGATCTCCCTTGGGGAGAAGAGCGGGGAACTGGAAGGGATGCTTCTTAAGATCTCTGACACATACGATAATGAAGTTGACACAACTATATCGAGCCTTACTTCCCTTCTTGCACCGGTTATGATACTGGTGATGGGTCTTATAGTGCTGTTCATCGTAATAGCCATACTCCAGCCGATCTTTAACTTAAGTCAGATAGTGAGGTAAAATGGGCGGATATTTATCAAAAAAAGAGGGTTTTACTTTAATAGAGATAATGGTAGTTATAACCATCCTGGCCATACTTGCAGTGCTTGTTGTACCCAAGATCGTCGGAAGGACAGACGAGGCAAGGAGGACTGCCGCAACGGTACAGATAAGGAATATTGAACAGGCATTGAACCTTTTCAAGCTTGATAACGGTTTTTATCCCTCAACAGAGCAGGGACTCGATGCCCTGGTCAGGGCCCCAACAATCGGCGAGACGCCAAAAAAGTGGAAAGAAGGCGGATACCTTCCTAAGATACCGAAAGACCCCTGGGGCAATCCCTATCAGTATATTAGTCCGGGGGGTCATGGGGAGTATGACCTTTACTCAATGGCCGCTGATGGCGAGGTAGGTGGGTATGGGAAGGATTTGGATATACAGAGCTGGGATCTGGAGTAAAATCAATAAAAGACATAAGCACAGATCTTCCGGTTACACGCTTATAGAACTCTCAGTTGTCCTCCTGATACTTGGCCTTATACTATCCATCTTCCTTCCGAGGCTTCCCGATATAGCAGGCGGGGATCTTAAGACAACCTCACGGAAGATCATAGGCATCATACAATATACATATGACGAGGCTATCGGAAGAAGGCAGGTACACAGGTTAAATTATGATATCAGGGAAGGCGTGCTTTGGGTAACCATCCTGAAGGAGGATGGGGAGTTCGTTGAAGCTG
Organism: uncultured Nitrospirota bacterium; assembly: GCA_964481895.1. Lineage (GTDB taxonomy): Bacteria > Nitrospirota > Nitrospiria > JACRHA01 > JACRHA01 > JACRHA01. The sequence continues at coordinate 2,025 of CAYZUL010000011.1, forward strand.
ACCCGAATCTGTTTCAAAAGATCTCCCTTCCCAGGAATGTGCTATTTAAGGATATAAAGACCCTCCATGCAGGTACTGTTACTGAAGGCAAGACCTTTACCCAATTCTTCCCTGCAGGCAGGGTAGAAAAGACGACCCTCCATCTTGTTGGCAATAAGAATGAAGAGACAACCCTTGTCGTAAACCCTCTCACCGGCAGGGTAAAGGTGTATGACGGATATGTTGATTTAAGATAATGCTATGCAATTTCAAATGATAAAGTTCAAATGTCAAATTTGAAATTTGGATTTTGAACTTTGGATTTGCTGTGGAAATAAATGCAGATCATACGGGAAAAAAGAACTGATAGGGGCTTTACCCTCCTGGAGGTGATGATATCAATAACCATTATTGCAATAGCCTTTATAGTCTTGCTGGGGCTTAGGAATAACGATATTGCAATAAATGAATACTCAAGAAACCTCACTATGGCATCTATTCTTGCCCAGAGAAAGATCTCCGACATTGAACTTGGAGGGTTCCCTGATCTGGGTGAAACAGGCGGGGATTTTGGTCAAGAGCTTCCTGGATTCAGATGGACAGAGATCGTCTCGCCAACGCCATTTGACTTTGCAAGGGAGATAAGGGTTAAGGTCTCCTGGAAGTCAGGCGGCAGGGAAGATGATGTAGAATTTATTACATATATGGCAAATGAACAGTAAGGGCTTTACACTCATTGAGATCCTTTTGGCTGTCGGGATACTCGGGATAATATTCTCAATGGTCTACTGGACATTTGACAAGACCTATGATGTAATTGAAGGGCTGCAAATGGAGACAGATAGGTTTAGATCTGTAAGGCTGAGCTTAAACAAGATGTCAGAGGAGATCTCTTCTGTATACTGGAGGGAGGGATACAAGGACAGCCTGTTTATTAGTGAAGATATCGAAGAAAACGGGCATCCCAGGGACTCTCTGAGATTTATGTCTGCGTCCAACTATGGATCCTCTGCAGGTGGAAATGAATCTGATATGAACATAATCTCCTATTACCTTGAAAAGGAGGAAAAGGGGGAAACCTATAAACTTATGCACTCAGAGATTAGAAATATCTTCAGTGCCAAAGACGAAGATCGCGAGGCATACGAACTCGGAGAGTCCCTGATCGGGCTTAATTTCCGATATTTCAATGGAACGGATTGGGTCGACAGCTGGAATTCCGATGAATTCAAGGCCGTGCCTCTGATTGTGGAGATAAAGATTATAATAAAAGACGCCGGCGGAGCGGATAAATCCTTCACAACTTTAAAGGAGATCCCTGTGGGAAAACGGATCAAGAGGCCATAGGGACATTGTTTGCATGGCTTAGAAAGGCAAGACCAATAGCCATCTCACTAATTGGATACCTCCTTGTCACTGTCTCGGTCTTTCTTTTATTCTTGTATCTTGGATTCCCATTCAGGCTGATTGAAAAGAGGATCATCGGCCTTATTGAAGAAAAGACCTCCATAAAGTTGGATATAAGAGAAGCTCTGTTTAGGCCTCCGGCAATCTTTATCTGGAAAGGGGTAAGATCCAGCTCGCAGACTATCCCCTATCTGGATGGACTAAACCTGGACTTAATAAATGCCAGGGTAAACATACTATCCCTGCTTAAAAGACGGATAGAAACTGATATTAAGGCAGAGGGTGCCGGCGGCAATTTTCAGGGAAGATTGGTTGTCGGAAGGGATGAGAGGGGGATCTACTATAGTCTCAATGGAGGCGGCATCAACCTTGATCTTGACAGGATAATTCAAAATAAGGATGCGAGGGGTAATAATATCTCCGGCAGGATGAGGCTGGACCTGGACTACTCCTGGTCCGCAATCAGCCCTTCCTTTGGAAAAGGTTTGCTGGATCTCGAGATTGCCGGTCTTAACCTGAAAAATATTGAGGTCAATGGATTTCCCATAAAAGAGATCCTATTTACCTCAGTAACAGGCAAGGTCGGTCTCAAAGAAGAGGTTGTAAATATCGAAAGGCTTATTGCCAAAACTAACGATATTGAACTTATAGGAAGCGGTAACATAATAATACGGAATCAATTCAGAGAAAGTATGTTAAATCTTACTTTTAATATAAACCGGAGGGGTGAGGGACCTATCGCATCACTCTTGACTCCCTTTACAGTCTCAAATAAAGGCAGGCCGATTATCCTTGCAGTGAAGGGAAGTCTCGATCACCCGCTATACTATTTGAACGATATCCAATTGAACAGGTAAAATAGGATCAATGAAAATTACATGCCTGGATATTGGCCGCCATTCTATCAAAATAATCGGGGTCAAAAAGTCTGCCTTCGGGATCGAGTTCACTGACAAGGAGGTACTGCAGATTCCGCGTTCCAGTACCATCCCGAAGGAAGAGACCTTAAAAGGGATGCTGAAGGAGATCATTAAGCGAAAACATATCAGAGAAAGAGAGCTGGCCGTCTCTCTCCCGTCCAATTTTGTGACCACAAGGGTTATATCTCTCCCCTTTAGGGATAAGGGCAAGATCTCCAGGGTCGCACCCTTTGAGCTTGAGGGACAGGTCCCGTTTGAGACAGAGGATCTGATAACAGATTATCATATTATAAGCAGGGATCAAGCAGGATCCAACCTGCTTGTGGCAGGAGTTGAGAAGAGGCGGTTAAAAGATTTCCTTGGGATGCTAAAGGAGGCCGGAGTTGAACCGGGCCTTGTAGGTGCAGATCATATTTCGCTCTTTAATATTTCAAGGTTCCTCTTAAATGAAACAGGAGATTACGCAATAATAGACATGGGGGCAGCCAAGACATCTATCTGTCTTATAAGTAACGGTATCCCAAAAGGGGTGAGGACTATTCTCCTGGGGGGAGACCTAATAACAGATGCTATCAGGGACAGGCTTTCAATCAGTCCTGATGAGGCTGAAAGGATAAAACATGAGATGAAAGAAGACGAAAAGATTGGAGGCAGGATTTCTGAGATAATCCGCCCGCCCATCCAGGCCCTCCTCGGAGAGATAGAAAAGACCCTGCATATAATGGAGGATGGTGATATAGGAAAGATCATATCCCTGTATCTATGCGGCGGAGGGGCTAGATTAAAGGGCATAAGGGAACTTGTCTCGGATCGGATCGGGATAGGTTCAGTGGAAATCCTGGGTACTATCGCAGGGTCAGGCCTCCCTGGCAGCAAAAAGAGACTCAAATATAAACCGGAAAGGGATGGCATTGATGAGGTCTTTTTCCCTGCCCTTGGGTTAGCGCTCGGTTACGTATCAGGAGAGAAGGGATGCAATATAAATTTCAAGCAGGGTGAATTTGCAGGTGCAAAGGAAAAGAGAGAGACCAGGTCAAGGTTAATATACCTGGGGTCTGTTATACTGCTTATATTAATGGTTGCCTTGTCAGATATATATATAAAATACCATATAAAAGAGGAGCGCTATCAGAAGGTAAAATCAGAGGTCAGGACTGTCTTCAAGGATACCCTGCCGGAGATCAAGAATATAGTGGATGAGACATCCCAGCTCAAGGGTGCCAGGGAGGATCTGAGAAAAAAGGCGGAGATCCTCATCCGCAGCGAGGTCACGATGCTTGAGATCTTAAACCTCTTATCTGAAGAGATCCCAAAAGAGATCACCATAGATATATACGAGCTGGCCATAGACCAGGATAAGATAAGGATAGATGCAGAGACAGATTCATTTGAATCTATCGACAGGATAAAGGGAGGGCTAAAAAGGGGGCCCTTATTCAAAGAGGTAAACGTAAGTGATGCAAAGGTAGGGGCAAACCAGAAAAAGGTGAGATTCAGAATAACTATAGCTATGTCAGAAAAGGTTTGAGGGGGTAATTATTTATGGGGCTGCCCGGAGATCTTATAGAAAGGCTATCGCGAAGGGAAAAGATATTCCTTGCAGGAGGGGCTGCCTTCTTCGTTTTACTCTTGTTATACGGACTGAGTCTGGGTTACTCCTATCTGACAGACAGGATTGATGTCAAAGAACGCCTGATACAACAGAAAGAGAGGGACTTAAAGGAGATCGTCACCATAAAGGATGACTATATTCAACTCCGGGATAGAGTGAAGGAAATAGATACAAGGTTAAGAGAGAGGAAGGAGTTCTCCCTTCTCTCCTTCCTTGAGGGTCTTGCCAACAGCAAGGATATCCGGACAAATATAGCCTACATGAAGCCTCAAACCTTACCGCTGTCCGATGAATACAGAGAGAGCATAGCGGAGGTAAAGATCGACAATATCCTGCTGAATCAGGCCATAGAGGTGATCTCTGCCATTGAAAACTCACCGAACCTTATCAGGATTAAAAGGCTTTCCATGAAGACAAGATTCTCAGATCCGAGCCATATGGATGTTATTCTGCTTGTTGCTACAATTGAAAAGATATAAGTCAAAACTCCCATGCCGGAGGGTGTACAATATTTTACATAAAAAAATACTTCTGTAGTCTAGGCAGGAAGGTTCCTTTATAGTCTATAACAGCCGTCAGAAACCAAAGAAGTCTATATGTTTATTATATATAGTCTATAGGGGTGAGATTCAGGAGGATCTATTTCTTTAGATCTTTTCGTCCCTCCTTTATTTCTTTCATAATTTTTTTAACGCTTAGACCTTTTAGCCAACGTTCCCTCTCTTTTGTATAATCCCCAGCCCCTGTCTCAAATTGTTGAAGAAAGCGAACCATTCCTATAGGTCCCAGTTCTTTGGTTAACGCCTCTAACCCTAGCTTCCTTATAGTACTGGGGTTCAATGTTTTAATACTCATTTTTCAATCACCTCCATTAACCATTTTACAGGGTTTTCTACCCTTATCTTCAGAATACCTATGTTTTGAGACGCCTTATGTAGAAGGTGCTCGTCTGTTGTTAAGAAAACATCTGCCCTTCCTTTTTCTGCACATGCAACATGCAAGGCGTCAAAGGGCTTAAAACCCAATCTTTCAAGTGCAATTGCCCGTTTTTCTATATCCTCATTAACCATGATCCATGATTGTAATAGAGTAGTTAGGATATTAACCTCCTCCCTTTTGTCTGCATCAGGTATCTTTGAAATCTCGATGTCTATAACTTCGCTGCTTAATAGGAACCAGTTTTCGGTTTGGCTACGTTTAAGGATAGCGAGGATCGCCTCCGATTCAAGACGCACCTTGTCTTGGGTTTGGTCATCAAAAGGCCTATTCAAGCAACAGACATCAAGATAAATCCTCATAATATTTTTAATTTTATCATATATTCAACTTTTAACAAACAATCACTGCCATTGAAAACTCACCGAACCTTATCAGGATTAAAAGGCTTTCCATGAAGACAAGATTCTCAGATCCGAGCCATATGGATGTTATTCTGCTTGTTGCTACAATTGAGAAGATCTAGTCGAAACTCCCATACCGGGGCGATAAGGGCATTTTATTATGGAATGCTGAGCCCGAGTATCTTCGCTGTCAATTCACTCCGACGGCGGACTTGAATCTTCTCGAAGATATCATGCAGATGGTCTTTGACGGTCTGCTCACAGATGAAAAGCCGCTCGGCGATCTCCCGATTCGAAAACCCCTGAAGAACCAGTGAGGCAATTTCCTCTTGTCGGGGACTTAGCCCCAAATGGCCCAGCCTCGTCTTCAGTTTCCATCGAGCCGGAACCGGTTCCAACAAGATGACCTTTACTCCCCTCTTTGGACGCGAATGCGGGTTTATCGTTAAAGCAATGTCTTCCCCGATAGATGCCCTGGCGCCCGATGGTGGGACGGTTCGGACGCGATAGGCACCGGTTTCCGTCCTAAACAGCACGCCATCCGCTCTCAATCCGGGATCAGGTATGATGCCGATCGGCTTTCCCCCAAGCGCCCGTTTGGCCTCCTGGTTCATATAGGCAGGGGTTCCATCCGATCTTATGACAATTATCCCGACTTCCTGGCATCCGGCAATCGCATCCATCAGACTCAAATTGTGCAAAGTCTTTGAGAGATGCGGGGCGAGAAGCCGGACAATCTCTTTATCACGATCGGTGAAATCGCGGTCTCTTCTCTTCCGATGGAGGCCCAGCGCTCCAATCGGATCGCCTTGTGATCCAAACGTGGCGCACAGACAATAAAACATCGGAACCTGAGGAAGAAAATCCCGGCCAAATTCTGAATCTGCTATCTGAAGGGGGGAGACAAAATCGGTGAATTGGGCCACCGTGTTGTCGTATCTCCAGATCCATCCATCGCTCGCGAGCGGATCCAGAGGGGCATAGTAGAGGACATATTGAAGGAGATCTTTGGCCTGGCCGTTGAATAGGAAATTCTTCTCAAACTGGAACTGGCCCGTTTGGGGATCGGCCGGGACGAGAACCGCGCTGGAGAGGCGGAGCGTTTTCTGCAACCACTCACAGACCGCCTGAAGCATGTCGTTGCGATCCGGAAGAGAGTTGAGGATCTCAATGATTTTTAAGAGATTTTCATAATCCCCAGCGGAAAGGGCCATATCTCGCTCCATTCCATGACCGATATATATCCCTGAATGGTACCTACTGATAACACAATCGCGAGATATTTGTCAAGAAGAAAAATCCTACTTTCGTAGGATAGACGAAGCAATACCTAGACGATTACAATCACCTCCAAGATACTACGAATACTATTCGGATCATGTAGAATATTAGCTAAGAAGGTTAAAAAATTAACCCATCAAGCTAGAAAGTTGACACAGATATGCCGACGAAACAGATCGAAATCCTAATGGTCGACTTAAATCCTCTTCCAGTATCCTGTCCAAGGGATAGATGCGCAGGACTTCCGGAACTCCTAATCAATTCCATTCCTGGAGAGGTGCATTTGCAGACGATCACTACCCTCTCTTCTACCAACCAGATATCTAAATTACCGGATCTTATCTTTCTTCGACCCTCAACAACAAAGCTTCTTTCAGATACCGTCACGGTGCTCAGGAATGAATGGAATCGCTCGCCGATACTCTGTCTTTTTTACAGCGAGTGGCAGGGCGTCAAAGAAATATTCCGCGGCTTACAGAATGGACTTGAGGATTATCTGACCTGTCCTTTCAGGGAGATCGATCTCTTTCCGCGCATTCAGCGGATCATATTCCTGAAAAATGGATTACTCTTCTCCAGCAAGACAGAGATGGTGAAAACGAGATTACACCTTGACTCCCTTGAATCTCTGGTGGGCGAGAGTAAATCTTTCTTAAGGGTGGTAGAGAAGATACCGGTACTGGCAGATGCAGATGCAACTCTACTTATCTCCGGGGAGACAGGGACAGGAAAGGAGCTTTTTGCAAGGGCGATACACTACCAGAGCAAAAGACAGGATAAGCCCTTTGTGCCAATGAACTGCGGCGCCATCCCAGATCACCTCTTTGAAAATGAACTTTTCGGCCATGCCAAGGGGGCCTATACCGATGCCTCTTCATCGGAGAAGGGATTGATTGCTGAGGCGGAAGGGGGGACCCTATTTCTGGATGAGGTGGATGCCTTAAGCCCATCGGCTCAGGTTAAACTTCTTAGATTCTTACAGGACAGGCGATATAGGCAGCTAGGCTGCTCCAAAAATATAGAGGCGGATGTCAGGATCATTGCAGCTACCAATAGTAATATAAAGCAACTCGTAAGGGAAAAACGCCTCCGGGAGGACCTTTATCACCGGCTCAATATTCTCTTCCTGGAGATCCCGCCCCTTCGGGAGCGGATGGATGATCTTCCCCTCCTGGTAAATCACTTTCTGGTCATATATGGCGCCAAATGTGGAATGGAATCCCATCATCTCTCCCCGGAAGCCCTGGAAAAACTTTTGGAATATTCCTGGCCCGGGAATATCCGGGAGCTGGAGGGGGTGATCCAGAGATCCACTCTCCTGACAACTTCTTCTATCATCAAACCCATAGATATTTCTCTTTCCCTGGGATCCCATGAAGAGATATCAGGGGAGAGGGACTTAACCAGTGTTAAGTCCAGGACAATAGAGCAGTTAGAAAGGGCTTATCTCGTTGATATTTTATCAAGACATAATGGGAATATCACCTATGCAGCAAAGGCCGCCGGAAAGGATCGCCGTACCATTCAAAGGTTACTTAAAAAATATGGGCTTTACCGACAAGATTTTCTCCGGCAGAAATAAAACCGGATCTTCCATTTCCTAGGTAGACCTCCCCCCCCTCCCCTCTTATTGACCTTTGCATAAGTAATGGAATGAGGCACTCATACTAAGGTGCAATCTAAATCCCCCTTTTCCAAATAGTAACTCCCCAACTCCCCCTTCCCCCTCTTTGATAAAGAGGGGGGATAAGAGGGGGCGCACGATGCGGGGGCATTGGTTTGTAGGGGCAATTCATGAATTGCCCCTACTTTGATCGCAACATGGTATTACGTACCAATTGACATCCTTATATAAAAAGACTATCATAGTCACATTTAAGAGAACATGGAGGACAAAACTATGAAGACAGCAGCGATATCTAAATTAAAGGCCTCCCTTAGCGAGTACCTGTTAAAGGTAAAGGCAGGTGAGGAGGTTATTGTAACGGATCGGGGGAAACCGATAGCAAAGATTATTCCGATTAGCCGCTACGAAACAAGCCCGGAAGATATTCAAGAGATGGAAAAAAAAGGACTCATTTCAGGTGGGACCGGAAAACTTCCAAAGGATTTCTGGGATCTGACTAAACCCAGAGACCCAAAGGGATTAGTCCTAAAGGCACTTCTCGAAGAACGTAAGGAGGGAAGGTGAGGTTTTGGGACGCCTCTGCCATCGTACCCCTCTGTATACTTGAGCCCCTCTCCCAGCGTATAATTGAGATTCTCAAAGAGGATCATACAATGATTGTCTGGTGGTCTACACGAATTGAGTGTATTTCGGCATTTGTGCGCCGAACACGGGAAGGGGTTCTAGATGTTAGTGGAGAAGAGCAGGCCCGAACAGGACTTATGAAATTAGCTGGGTCCTGGAGAGAGATCCTCCCCACACAGATTGTCCGTGAGACGGCTGAACGATTATTGACTGTGCATCCACTCCGTACAGCGGATGCATTGCAACTCTCTGCCGCTTTAATCTGGGCAGCTAAAAGTCCGAAGGGCCATCATTTTATATGCCTGGACCAAGGATTAAGAGAGGCTGCCAGGAAGGAAGGATTTAAACTTCTTCCGACCTCTATCTAGCCTTCCCTACTCTTAATTAAGTGCGACACAAGTGCCCCACCTATGCGGTATCTATGCCGCAGCTATTATCTCCTTTAATTTTAAGGAAATTCTCACAAATATCGGATAAAAAGGCCCTAATGGATATGCCGCACCCCCTTTAAAAGGATTATTCAAGACCCTTTAAAAATCAAAGAGTTATAAATTATATTATCTGGCATCCCAATTGCTTATATACTTGGGTTGCGATTTAATATGGTTTCTTGAAAACTTTAAGTGAGGTCTTAATTGGTAAGACAAAAGAGGGTAGCTCAGAAGATCCTCCAATACCTGATTGAACATCCTGATGGGAAGGATACGACGAAAGGGATCCTCAAATACTGGCTACCAAAGGCCCGTATGGGGCGGGAAGAAGAAGAGATCAAAGAGGCCCTTAGTTTTCTTGTATCAAAAGGGTGGATGACAGAAAAGAAGATCTCTGATTTTGAGAAGATCTATGGCCTCAACAAGGAACAGTTGGGGGAGATGGAGGCGTTCCTTGACAGGGAGTCTTGAGGGGAAGGAGGTAAAGGAAATTTAACTCAGGGTATTTAAGCGTAATACGGCTTGAAATAATGCAAAAGTAGTAAAAGGAGAGTCATATATGAAAAATATTAGCAAGATGTTCAATGTATTATCTAAGATATGGATAGTCCTTCTCACGGTCTTTGCGCTGGTCGGCCACGCGGCGGCGGCTACTGTAACGCTCATCTCGAATGATCCCAAACTCACTAATCTGGGGCCGATCACAACGGACGGGGTGAACCTTTACATAGCTAACGGCAATACATCTATCTCAGCAGTGCCAATCGGAGGCGGAGCCGCCACGACACTTTACGCAGGCGCCACTCCGTGTTGCATCGCGGGACTCACGCGGATCGGAACAGATTTGTTCTGGATTGACCCCAACGGCGATCCTGATGCGACCGCCATCTTTCGCGGGTCAACCAGTGGTGGTACGATCACGAAGATTTACTCGGGGTTTGCGACGGGTCAGCCGATTGTGGATGGCGTCGGTATCACGACCGATGGGACGAAGCTCTACACCACGGATGATGTCCAGGGAAGGGTCGACAGCCTGAATCCTGACGGATCCGCTATAACCTTCCTTGGCTCCCGGTACGGAGGTTTTTTCGATGTCGAACATTTCAACACCCTCGCTGAGAGCGGAGGAATCCTCTACATCACCGACAGTGGAACTCAGCCCTCAGTCAGCCCACCTTTAGTGGTGAGCATCCCGAAAACGGGCGGATCGTTCACAACACTGCACTCGGGTGCCCCCTTCGTTCGCCCTATGGCCATCGCAGTGGGAAACGGGGCCGTTTTCGTCGCCGATCAAGGTGCAAATACAATCTGGAGCCTGCCGATCACCGGTGGCACGCCGACCGCGCTAGTCTCTGGAACGCCGTTCGTCTCGCTAGGTCTGAATGGGCTCATCTTCTTTAATAACGCCCTGTATGTGACTGATTCAAGCGGCATTTACAGAGTGGATTTCGCAACTTCCGCGCCTGTAGCAAATGCTGGGCCTGATCAAACGGTGAACGAAGGGACCCTGGTCACGTTGGATGGATCGGGAAGCAGCGCTCCCAATGGTCAGCCCTTGACCTACAACTGGACCCAGGCGGCCGGGCCTGCGGTCTCTCTCAACCTCTCCAACCCGGTTCATCCGACCTTTATGGCCCCGCCAGTCCCATCCGGATCGCAGACCCTCACCTTCCAGCTCATCGTGAGCAATGGGAGTCAGGACAGTGCGCCTGCGACCGTGAATATCACGGTGAAACATGTCAACCATGTCCCAGTGGCCGATGCCGGCCCTTCACAGACCGTGGGCGAGGGGGCGCCGGTGACTTTAGACGGCTCTGCCAGCTATGACCCTGATAGCGACCCGCTCACATACCAGTGGACGCAAACAGCAGGCCCTGTGGTGACGTTGTCCAGTCCTGCGGCAGTGAAGCCGACATTCACCGCGCCGGCAGTCAGCTCCGGGAGCGTGACACTCTCCTTCTTCTTAATAGTCAGCGATGGCTCGCTCAGTTCGTCTGCTCAGGTTTCAGTTACAGTCGAACATGTGAATCATCCCCCCGTCGCGAACGCTGGATCGAATCAGACTGTAAACGAAGGCAAGCTCGTCACACTGAGCGGAACTGCCAGCACAGATCCAGATGGCGATCCGCTCTCCTACGCGTGGAGTCAGATCTCTGGAACGCCGGTAACGTTATCTACACCTAACTCGGCGAGCACGACCTTCACGGCTCCGGTCGTGTCTGCTGCTGGCCAGACCCTGGTCTTTCTGCTTGAGGTTACCGATCCAGGGGGGTTGAGCGCCACATCAAGCGTCAACGTGACTGTGGTTCACCAGAATCCTGTCTGTAGTGCGGCACAGGCGAGCCCCGCCAGTCTCTGGCCGCCTAACCATAAGTTGGTGCCAGTGCAGATAACAGGGGTGACCGACCCGGACAATCTCCAGGTGACCCTGCATGTCACAACCGTGACACAGGATGAGCCAGTGAAAGGACTGGGCGACGGCGACACAAGTCCTGACGCGGTCGTACAGGGCCAGGGAGTTCTCCTGCGAGCAGAGCGCGCAGGTACCGGCAATGGCCGGGTGTACAAGGCCACCTTCGTCGCCGATGATGGCGTGGGGGGGACCTGCACGGGAACTATTGAGGTGAATGTGCCTCATGACTCCCAGAGCCCTGCGGTTGACAATGGCCAGTTGTACAACTCGCTCCAGCCATAAGTCTCGCCTGACAGGCGGAGGCGCTCAGGCTCCTGATCCTCAGGAGCCTGAGCAACCCTTCTATCTGATGGAGGGGATTTGTTTATTGCTTAATAATATTATTATAGTCTACAAACTGGATCTATAATCTTGATACAAAGATATATACAACAGGGATATATCTGCTCCAGGCTACCCTTGATGACGGGTCGGTCATATTGTTAACATCTCACTAAAGGCTAAGTAAGTGCGGAAGAGGTAAGATCGAATAGTGGGAAGGCCCCTTTAAAAGGGGCCTTATTCTTTACCAGTATTACAACTGACGGGACTGAAACGCCGTATTTGAACAAGGTCGGCACAGGTAATTATCAGCGGTGATCTACTTCAAATACCTGTCGCCTGTTATTTGAATAAACGTCTTTACATCCTCCTTACCAGAGATGATATATTTATGGACATTATGATTATCTATCTCCCAGTATTGGTGTATAAGGAGATTACGGAATCCAGCCATCCTTGAAAGGCTATTTGCAAGCTCCTCATCAATCAGGTTGTTCTCAGCCAAAAGCTTGAAGCATGTCCCATACCCTTCTGGAACCTTATGTATCTCTCTAGCAGCTATGTGGGTGCATATGGATATGCAACCTTCTATCATCGTCAGCAGGTAATACTTTGCTGCCGCTACCTTCTCGCTGTTCGAAACAAACTCATCGGCATCCATTACAGCATACTTATCGAGTTGTTCCATTGCAACCTGCACATCAGATATCCGGCTTGCAATCCTCTCCCTGTCCACGGACATACCTAGACGAGCTCCCTTATAGCCTCTTCCCTGAGGGGCATAAAATCAAGGACCTCTGTTACCGTATCCTCGATGATTGCATCTCTTGATGCCTCATCTTTGCAAAAAAACTCGGTTCCATCGCGGAAGATCCGGTACCTCAGGCTCAAAGGGACGCAATTAAGAGGGAGGCAGTCGATGGGAAGGTTGTACCTGCTGCTCAGTTCGACTCCGATGGAAAGGGCCTCCGAAAGAGGGTCTTCAACTTCGGACAGGTATAAGGCGATGTCTATGTCTCTGAAACCTACCGCCTCGTCATAATTACTGAAGCTTCCGAAGAGGTAAGCAAAGATAATATAACCTCTCCCGGACAAGTCAGACCTTATAGAGTTAAGCAGATCAAGGCGCCTTTCGGCATCCATCTTATGGTAAGTCATCTCTCGATTTTAGTGGAACAGTGTATGGTAGTCAATGAAAATTCCCCAAGGTTCAGTATATTCAGGATGATTTTATACTCTCGAAGAGAGTTTTCATTCTACCACAGTCACCGATATATTCGGTATTCCAGGATAAAAATCAGCCGGAAATCTACCTAAGATAGACATGGAATCCAATCGACCGTCGCAATTAAAACTTGATTGACAGCTCGTTCCCCATGGATCAAATAACCTGTTAATATTAGTGTCGTCAAAGAAGAGGAGGCCCTTGAGATCTAAATTTAGAACTACCTTCTTTAAGCCAGACGGGTCAGAGGGGATTACAAGCGGGGAATCAAGGTTTATGGTCATGACAAATGGGTCTGTAACCGGTATGGGAAATTGGGAGATCGGGACCTGAAGCGGTGTAATCTGACTCCTTATATTAAAAACTGAAGGAGCGGCAGGTATAAATCTACTTGCTGAAGGGATAATTGTATTTCCGAATATAGTCACAGCATTAAATGGATCTACTTCGCTGCTATCCCTGTTTATCCAGTTAAGGTAGGGAGAACCGGGGGTAAGAAAGTCATCTTCTAATAGAATATCTCCCTGGCCCACAACCACTTTAAGAACAAGGTCATCCATGGAACTAAGATAATATCTAAGTCTGCAATTAAAAAAACCCAATGAACCGGCACAGTTTGGGATCGTCATCTCCAAAAAGGAGATCTCAAGCTGGACCCTATCATAAGTACCGGACAAGGGGAAACTTCCATTGGCTGATACCTTTGTCACAAACCCTTTAGCTGTTATTGAGGCAACAATAGGGTTCGTTATAGTCCCCTGATCAAATATGGTGTATGAGGCAGATGTGTCACCCTCTTTTATCAGCTTTGCGCTCTTTATTGCAGCAGTGAAGGAGAGTGGGGTGAGAAAACGATCAGGGAAGTCCGTATCCCCGTCACCTGTAACATTGGAGGATGTAGTTACAACAGTCCCATCCAAGGTGGTATCCGTGGTCATTCGCACTTCAACACCTGTATTACTATTGTCATTATTGATACATCCTGCAAAGAAAGGAATAAATAATACCAGAAATAAGAGAAAAGGCTTCCTTTTCATGACTTACCTCTTTTTAAATTCTATCAAAAAGGTTATACTATTTTAATATGAAAATAGCGTTAAAAGAACTAAAAATGGATGAGAGTGGTATAGCCCTGATAATTACGCTCCTTATACTTGTCCTTCTGGTAACGATCATAATGGAGTTTGATTATTCTACCAGGAGGGAGATGAGGAGCGCGGGAAACTTCCGTGACGAGATGAAGGCCTACTATCTGGCAAAATCAGGCGTAAATGCTGCCCGTGCCGCACTTAAAGATGACAAACAGGGTTCAAACAAATATGACGCCCTTACTGAGATCTGGGCCTCCCCAATTCCTCCAATCCCTCTGGGTGACGGCTTTGTCAGTGCCGAGATCGTAGATGAGGCCAGGAAGATCAACGTGAACTCCCTTGTAAAAGGGAATGATAATGCAGATGAGTTCACAAGAAACCAGGTAAGGAGGCTATTTGAACTACTTGAGATTGAGCCGAACCTTGTCGATCCGATCATAGACTGGATAGATAAAAACAATGAGGAAGAACCTGGTGGCGCCGAAACAAGCTATTACAATGGTCTTGATAGACCCTATAACTGTAAGAATAGTCCTATGGAGACCATATCCGAGCTCCGCCTGATCAAGGGCATAAATGCAGATATCTACAAAAAGGCAAGCAGATATCTTACAGTATATCCTTATCCCGTGAAGGATAAGTCTGATATAATCAACATCATAAATATGAATACAGCAGACCCTTTAGTTATTAAATCCCTCGACCCAGCGATTGATGCGGGAGAGGTTGAGAGGATCATTCAGAACAGGCCATATAGCGACGTGACCAGCTTAAAGACTACACTAAGGGGGATCCTTAGCTCTGATGCTTACAATAAAATAGTGAGTCACATTAATGTCTCTGGGGAGATATTCCAGATAAGTTCAGAAGGGAATGTAAATGGAATCAAAAAAAAGATATACTCCATTGTGGAAAGGAAGAGCGCAAAGGATGTCACCGTCATATATTGGAGGGTCGAATAATAGGAGGAGATTATGATGCGTAGATGGTTGATTTTTATCCCTATCTTCTGTCTCCTTTCTACGACATTATCCCCCATCGAGACCTTTCCGGCAAAGACAAAGATCCCTATAGATCTGGATATATATATCGATGGGGTATACCAGGTAGGAGGAGAACTGGTCATAACCGTTACGACTAGACCCCTCCTCCCCGTACCAAAGATAAAGATTGCTATTAACATTCCGGATGGCCTGGAACTTAAAGCAGGTGAGATAGCATGGGAAGGCTCTATGTCGAAGGGGGAAGAAAGGGATCTCGAGGTAACCGTTAAGATATTAAAGGAGGGCCGTTTCGAGGTGATGGGCATTGCATCTATTGAATACCCTGACGGCTCAAGGCTTGTCAAATCGGCATCTGGCACAATAGAGGTCGGGCAATATCAGAAACCTAAACAGCCAGGAATAAGAAAAAAAGACAGAAAATGTCAGGAGATAATAGAGTTTGAATAGCCTGAAAGTCCTAAGGTGGTCCAGTATTATTATATTTCCCATCCTCTTGCTGATAATGAATGGATGCAAGGGCGGAGGTGGGGGAAGCTCTCCAGCTCCAGCACCTACAGGAGGTGCGGTTAGCTTATTCGGAAGTATAAAACTAGCCCAAGATGGAACGATAACCTTATCTGGAAGTATGAAGATAAATTATATGACAATAATGGTTTTACAGGAACCACGATATTCAAACCGATAAGACTTGCCACAGTTGAGGTAATAAGAGATCTGGATTCAGCAGTCCTCCTCCCAACTACTACGGATCAAAATGGTGGGTATTCTCTGGTTTTTACTAATACCGGTAGTCCTGGGATTTATATTAGGGTGATTGCGGAGACTAGCAATATCCTCGTTAAGAATAATATAACAGATAATGCAATCTACGCAGTAAGATCAGCTACAATTGACTCAAGTGTGGAAGGAAACTTCACAACTGTTTCATCTGGGATAGGCGGTGCATTTAATATCCTGGATGTATTAGCAGATGGGATCACATTTCTTAGTGGATTGCCTGGAAAAACCCCGCCAGGTCTAACCGCCTTCTGGGAGACGAATAGCTGCAATGGGACATTTTTTGAACGCGCAAACAACTCGATCCATCTCCTCGGAGGTTGTCCCTCTGATAATTCGGCCGATACAGACGAATATGATGATATAATACTCCATGAGTTTGGACACTTTGCTTCTTTTAACTTCTCTAAGGACGATTCTTCTGGTGGGCGTCATTTTCTTGACGACAATACCGAGGATATAAGGCTTGCCTGGTCTGAGGGATGGGCACATTTTTTCTCATCTGCAATAAGGGGGAACCCGACGCAGGTAGATACAGTCGGCAGTATTGCGTCATTCTTTGAGATAGAAGGCCCATCCTTACCCTTCTCCAGCATTTATACAACCAGCGAGGTCTCAGTGGCCGCCGTTCTCTGGGATATATTTGATGATAGCGGCATAAATGAGGCCTTCGATCTGCTCTCCCCCGGTATACCTCCTATATGGGATGTCTTCAAAGACTATCTCCCTACTGTCGAATTCGTAAGCATAGAGGACTTTTGGGATGGCTGGTTTATACAGTTGCATAATAATGAAGCAGAGATGCTTAACATAATAAAAGACAGGAAAATGGAGCTATTCGAAGATAAATTTGAGCCTGATAACACAATAGCTTTAGCTAAGCCAATTACCGTTGATGATCCATTACCGCAACAACACACCCTATATCCGGCCGGGGACATAGACGTAGTCGCCTTTAGTGTAACAAAGGACGTTTCCTATACTATTGAAACCCTGAACCTCTCAAATGGGGCAGATACCTTTTTAGAAGTACTTGATAGTGGAACAATACCTATTGCAAGCAATGATGACAGGACCCCTTTGGATAAAAGTTGTCCGCCGTGCCCGCCAAATAACGCTACAGCGTTATCTTCTAGGGTCTCAATCATTGCCCCTGCCACAGGTACTCTCTTTGCGAGGGTCTCAAGGTCCCTTTCCGCACCAGATTCTGCCGGCGTATACGGATCTTATGATCTAAGGATCACCTCTCCTTAGAACCACCAGGGTTTTTCCTTGGATTTTAGATATCCTTGCAGGAGATCTCTGCGGGCAACTATACCGACCAGGTGGCCTTCTTTGTCTGTGACGGGTACGCGAATAAGATGTTTTGTCTCAAGGATGGTGATTATATCACTGGCCTTTGCATCTGTGCTTACACATATGGGGTTCTTTGTCATTATGTCCTCAGCTACTATATTCTCCAGATCCTTCCTCTCCATAAGGGCCTTTAACAGATCAAATTCGCTCACAATTCCGACAAGTTTCGTGCCTTCATTGATATCCACTACAGGAATACTGCCAAATCCGCCCATTGTGATCATTGATGCAATCTTCTGACCTTTTGTCTGGCGGCTGCAATAATAAAGGCCCCCATAGGGATCTCCCCTCATCAGGTGTGTTGCCGTCATTGTTTCAAAATTCTCTCCCCCGGCCATAAAGTCTATGCGTCTCATGTTAACCTCCAGGTTAAATTATTTGTTTATGATAAATGTATCATCTCAATGTTAAGGTCTTATTAAGGTGCTGTAAAAACTTTGTAAATTTTAAGGTCTCATTGTGTCCCACCGATATAAAGTAAATACCGACAAGCAGAGCCCGTGTCTACCCAGCGAGCAAAGCGAGCGTTGAGGGGGAGGCTCCATCCGGCTTTGCCGGCAGAGGGGGCGACGCAAGCCTCTATAATTGTTAAGAATGTTAGGTAAAGATCAGGGATTAGTAATAAATATGTAAATATATTATGGGATTATGGACAACTCCTGAATATTGGGACTATATTAATATTAGGAGGCCAAATGTG
The DNA here is from genome assembly GCA_964481895.1 of uncultured Nitrospirota bacterium. Lineage (GTDB taxonomy): Bacteria > Nitrospirota > Nitrospiria > JACRHA01 > JACRHA01 > JACRHA01. The sequence goes on from CAYZUL010000011.1 coordinate 20,133, forward strand.
TTGAATGATTCAATTCTGATAATAGAAGACGATGACAAGATAGCAAATCTTGTTAAGGTCTCCCTGGAAAGGGAGGGTTATAAGGCAATCATAGCCTCAGATGGTAATGAAGCTACAATTCTTGCCGGATATTATAGTCCAGTCTTTGTTATTCTTGACCTTATGCTGCCCGATATAGACGGTATAGATCTATGCAAGAGGCTCAGATCAATATCGGACATGCCGATTCTTATCCTTACAGCAAAAGGAGAAGAGCATGACAAGATCCTGGCATTTTCGGTCGGTGCAGACGATTATATGGTAAAACCTTTCCATGTCAGGGAACTGGTAGCCAGGGTAAAGGCCATACTCAGACGTTATATCAATATAAAGCCCAAAAGCCAGAGAAAGCTATCCTTTAACAGTATTGAGCTCGATCTGGAAATGAAGAGCGTCAAGATCGGCAAGGAGAGTATCCACCTGACCCTCACAGAGTTCAGGATCTTAAGACACCTCATGGATGCGCCTGGCAGGGTCTTCAGCAGGATGGAACTGATTGCGCAGATATATCCACAGGAAGATATTAATGTAACAGACAGGACGATAGACGTCCACATAAGAAAGCTTCGGGAAAAGATAGAACAAAATCCCGCCAGACCAAAATTTATATTAACCCTGAGAGGTAAAGGTTATAAATTCCACGACTAATCAGACCGGCACTGACTTAAAAATGCCTCAATTATTCTTCTGTTTATCGGGTCATTCCTGAACAGATATTCAGGGTGCCATTGAAGGCCGATTGAAAAACCCTTCCGGATGGATTCTATCCCCTCTATAACCCCATCAGGGGATGTTGCATTCACCATAAAGCCTGAGGCAACATTCTTTATACACTGGTGATGGGAGCTGTTCACTATAACATCTTTTTTCTCTGCAATCTTAAAGAGGAGGGAACCTGTCCTGATCGTTATGGGATGCGTCGGCAGATCGCCGGCAGCCTCCCTTTGATGAGCAAGACTCCCAGGCAGCTCTGACGCTATATCCTGATATAATGACCCGCCGGCAGCAACATTAAGCATCTGCATACCTCCACAGATACCGAAGATCGGCTTTTCCCGCTCCATCGCTATCCTGGCAATACTTAATTCAAAGGCTGTACGCTCTAGGCTCATAACCTTAAAATCAAATCTCTTTTCCTCTTCATACAAGGCCGGATCTATATCAGGGCCGCTCCCTGTAAGCATTACTCCATCAATCTTTTCAAGCATAAGAGAGATCAACTCATTGGAGTTAGTCAGGGGGAGTATCAGAGGAACGCCGCCGCACTCTTCTATTACACTAATATACCTGCTTTTCAAAAAAAAGGAAGACTCAGTCTTGTCATCCGCCGGGGTGAAATCAGGAGTTATACCAATGCTTGGTCTCATTGCAATAAATAATGTCAGAATTCAAAATCCAACGCTCAGATATTATGAGTGTTGAACCTTGGCTTTTGGATTGGCGATGTCTTTGACTATGCCGATTTTATCCCCTTTTCATGGAGGATTAAGGGGGCGCCATGACCATTAATTACGTCATCAGTAATAACACATTCCCTTACATTCTTTTGTGATGGGATGTCGTACATCAGGTCAAGCATTACCTCTTCAAGTATTGCCCGGAGGCCTCTTGCCCCTGTCTTCTGCTGGTGTGCCTTTTTTGATATTGCAACCAGGGCCGCATCTGTAAATTTCAGCTTAACCTTTTCAAACAAAAAAAGTTTTTCATACTGCTTGATCAAGGAATTCTTAGGCTCTATTAAAACCCTCATCAACGCCTTTTCTTCCAGTTCCTGTAGTGTTGCAACAACAGGGAGTCTCCCTACGAATTCCGGTATAAGTCCATACTTGAGCAGGTCCTCAGGCTGGACTTTTGAAAGGATTTCTCCGATCCGCCTCTCGCTCTTACCGCATATCTTGGCTCCAAACCCCATACTATTCTTGTTCAGCCTCTTTTCGATAATATCGTCAAGGCCAACAAAGGCGCCGCCACAGATGAAGAGTATATTGGTCGTATCAACCTGAATGAAGTCCTGATGGGGATGTTTCCTCCCGCCCTGAGGCGGTATGTTTGCTATGGTCCCCTCTATAAGCTTCAGTAATGCCTGCTGAACGCCCTCTCCTGACACATCCCTTGTTATAGATGGACTATCAGACTTCCTGCTTATCTTGTCTATCTCATCAATATATACTATACCCCTCTCCGCCCTCTCAACATCATATTCCGCAGCCTGAAGAAGCTTAAGGACAATGTTCTCCACGTCCTCGCCAACATACCCTGCTTCAGTAAGGGTTGTGGCATCAGCAATGGTGAATGGGACATCAAGGAGTCTGGCCAGTGTTTGCGCAAGAAGGGTCTTTCCTGTGCCAGTCGGGCCTATCATTAAGATGTTCCCTTTCTGGAGTTCTACATCATCGATCTCCTTAAAGGAATTTATCCTCTTATAGTGATTATGCACTGCAACGGAGAGCACCTTTTTGGCCCTATCCTGGCCTATGACATAGTTATCAAGGATCTTCTTTATCTCCGCTGGTTTAGGGAGGACCGAAGCAACTTCCTCCTTTTCTTCCTCCAGATCCTCGTCAATGATGTCGTTGCATAGATCTATACATTCGTTACATATATACACAGTAGGACCTGCAATGAGCTTCTTTATCTCGTCCCTCTTCTTTCCGCAGAAGGAACAACGGAGTAGTGAATCATCCTTTTCATGCTTCGGCATATATTACTTCTCCCTGGGGGTTCTTGTTATAACCTCATCTATCAGCCCATACTCCTTTGCAGCATCTCCGGACATGAAGAAATCCCTCTCTGTGTCCTGTCTTATCTTTTCTAACGCCTGGCCCGTATGTCTGGCCAGGATATCATCAACCGTCTGCCTCATCCTCATGATCTCCTTGGCCTGTATGTCTATATCAGTGGCCTGCCCCTGAAATCCTCCCATCGGTTGGTGGATCATGATCCTGGCGTTAGGAAGGGCAAACCTCTTGCCTTTCTTGCCTGCAGCCAGCAGTACTGCCCCCATACTGGCGGCCTGTCCGATACATATAGTTGAGACATCCGGCTTGATATACTGCATTGTATCGTATATGGCCAGCCCGGCCGTGACAATCCCTCCGGGAGAATTTACATAAAGGCTTATGTCCTTCTCCGGGTCTTCTGCCTCAAGGAACAGAAGCTGCGCTATTATGAGGTTTGAAAAGTTGTCATCAATGGCAGTTCCTATAAATATAATCCTGTCCTTCAGTAGACGCGAATATATGTCGTACGCCCGCTCCCCTCTGTTCGTCTGTTCTATTACTATGGGTACTAACATCAGCTTGCCACCACCTCCTCCTCAAAAATTGCCTTAGAATAGACAAAATCCAGAACCTTTTTACCAAGGACCCTTGCCTTGATATCGTTCATTGCCCCTTCCTGGAGCAACAACAAGCGTCTTACCTCCTCAATGGGTTTCTTTGTCGCCTCAGCAATCTCCTTTACCTCATCATCCATATCGCCAATCTGAACAGTTATACCCTCCTTGTCTGCTATCGCTTCAAGGATAAGGGCACTTTTTACATTGTTCCTCCCCTGCTTTTCGAATTCGATTCTCGCTTTTTCAGGATCAAACCCGACGTCTTCGGGCGATTTTCCCGACTGATGGATCTGCTGCCTTGTTATCTCCATCATATCATGAACCTCCATCTCCACCAATGACTGCGGGATCTCAAACGTATGCATCTCCGTCAGTTGCTTGATCAGGAGATTCTTATTCGACGCCTCTGCTTCCCTCTCGCGCCCATCTAAGAGATCTTTCTTGATCCTTTCTCTGAGTTCAACAAGAGACGCGGCACCCGCATCCTTTGCAAATTCCTCATCTATATTAGGAATGTTCTTCTTTTTTACCTCTTTTACCTTTACGTTGAAGGTTGCAATCCTTGCAACTGATTCAAAAGGTTGACCCGGTATAGGGACCTTGAGCCTTCCGCCTTCGGGTAGCATGGCCTTTATCTCAAATTCATCACCCTTCTTCCTGCCCTTGAGCTGCTCCTCAAAATCCGGCAGGAGGACCTTATCACCTATCCTGACAAGGAGACCTTCCGCCTTACCATTTTCAACTGGTTTACCTTCCAGAAAGCCTTCGAAGTCTATTATAAGATAATCACCATTCACGGTAACATGGTCATCTTCCCATACAACAAGTTCACCATAATATTCCTGCATCGCCGTTATTACCTTGTCAACATCCTGCTCAGTTATAGCAATCTTCTTCTTTACAAGTTTCACACCATTATAGTTCCCTACTTCAATTTGCGGCTTTACCTCGACTGTAGCTGTAAATGAAAGCGGGGCATTTCTGTTTACCACAATATCATCAATCATCGGGTCGACAACCGGCATGATACCCAATTCCTTCATGGCCCTCTCATAGTAATCAGGAATAAGGCTTTTAACAACATCATCCTTGGCCTCATTTGCAAATCTCTTTTCAAGCATATTTATCGGGATCTTTCCCTGTCTGAATCCAGGGAGCTGGATTTTTTTGTTGATCTCGGAGAAGACCTCCAGGAATTTCTTACTAACCACATCCTCAGGTATCTCTACCTTTATCGCCCTTTTAAGGGGTCCCAGTTCTTTTACCTCAAGCTTCATAACTTTTAATTCTCCTTATATAGCAGGATCTGGTGCGAGAGGGGGGAGTTGAACCCCCACGGTTTCCCGCTAGATCCTAAGTCTAGTGCGTCTGCCAATTCCGCCACTCTCGCAGGAAGGCAAAGCCTTCACGATTAACTATTAACTTGCAACTTATAACTTAAACTTTTTTTAAACCTCTTTGTTAAAGGTTGATAGTTAAAAGTTACAAGTGAATCCACCTCCGGTGGATTCCTGGTGGGCCGTGCAGGAGTCGAACCTGCGACCCACTGATTAAGAGTCAGTTGCTCTGCCAACTGAGCTAACGGCCCGCATCCACCACATCTACCCTTCTGGCGCGCCTGAGAGGATTTGAACCCCCAACCTGCGGACCCGGAATCCGTTGCTCTGTCCAGTTGAGCTACAGGCGCCTCAAAAGCGAAGCTATTATAACATAACTTTTTTAAAATTCAACAATCAAGCTAGGATAACAATGACGTCAGCAATCCCTTTTTGGACCTCATAGCCCCCTGGGGACAGATCTCTATACAACAAAAACAGCTGATGCACCTTCTATAATCTATCTCAAGCCTTTTATCCCCGACTGTTATAACACCAGTCGGACAGATCGCAGCGCATTCGCCACACAGGGTACAGATATCCCGATTTTCAATGGGCTTGACCATTACAGCATCCTTGATGATCCCCCGCATAACCTTTGGACCAAATTCAAGATCTACAGATGCAGGGAGCTTAAAATCTTTGATTGCTACTTTGCTGATCAGCTCACCCAGGATAACTACCTCATTTAAATCCTTACAAATCCCCTTATCTCTGGCTGCAATTATGGTGGGTATCTGATCCTCAGCAACGCCGGCAATCCTCGAAACAACAAGGTCTACTGCACTGCAATCAGTTCCTGTAACTATCAACCCTATATGCCTGGGGGTGCCGGCCGACCCCGGCCCATCCCCCTCAAGTCCGATAATCCCGTCAACAATAGTCAACGCGGGATTTATAATCTGGGAGACCTCTACAAGCATCCTTGCGAAATAGATCCTGTCTACCCCTGCCTTATAATGCCATTGCACCTTCCTTGTTCCCGGAACGCACCCAAAGAGATTCTTTACCGCAGAAGTCAATACCATCTGTGAATGGGTTTTTAACTTTGGAAGATTTATAACAAGATCGGAATTTAGGGCCACCTTAGAGATTGCGTGCTCCTTAAAGATGCCCCCATCCGGTCCCCTGACTGCCACGGCCTCACTAAGATCAACTATATCAACGCCCATTTCATCTGCCACGCTTCTCATCCCTGTTATCTCAGCAATCTTATCTATGCCCTCTTTGGCAAAGGGAAAGGCCGCCGGGCTGTCACCAATAAAGGGCCTGCCGCCAGCTTCCCGAACAAGCATTATTACTGCCCTGACAATGGCCGGATGTGTAGTAATTGCCATGTCAGGATGCTTGCCTGTAAGGAGGTTCGGCTTAAGCAGGACCCTTTGGCCTGTCTTTACATATTCCCCGATCCCGCCTAGCAGGTCTATTGAATGTTTAACCGAACTATACACATCTTCATATCTATAGTCATTACACCTCGATATGGATACCTTTTGCTGCACTCTTCTACCTCAATGGGATATCGTCTATACCGGTTATATTCTTAATGAGTATCTCTGCCTCATCCCTCTTCCCCTGCTTAAGCAGCATCAGGACATCCGATTTAACAAGCCTTTGAAAGATTGACCTCCTCTTCTTCTCTGACCTGACTGTCTCAAGGAGCCTCTTCCGTACCATGCCCAGGATCTTAATAAAGATCTCGTATTCCTTCCCGAAGATCCTTTCCAGTTCCAATCTGGTCTGTTTCGCAAAGGCAGGAGACTTTCCGCTCGTTGAGATAGAAATAATGAGATCTCCCCTCACTACAATAGAAGGAAGGATAAAGTTACACTTATCAGGTATATCGGCAATATTTATCAGTATGTTGGTATTCTTTATATTGGATGCTATTCTTTCATTTGCGGCCCTGTCATCTGTTGCAACGAGGACCATCATTGAACCGGCAAGATCTCCATTCCGGTATCTTCTTTTGATATACCTGAACTCCTCATGAGCCAACAGTCTTTTAAGGCGCGGGGTAAGATCAGGGCTGATGACGGTTACATCAGCTTGCGATGAGATGAGGGTCCTGATCTTTCTTTCAGCGACCTTTCCGCCTCCCACAACAGTAACGCTCCTCCCTTTGAGGTCCAGATAGATCGGATAGTATCTCATTTGTAAACCGAGACATGAACAAAAAGGTGAGACTCTTTAATGGCTTCCCGGTAAATCAAACTCTAAAACCTCGTCTATATCAGATCGTGACTCCACGGGCACCTAGAAACCGCCGGTAATTGCTATATCGGTATATACCTGATGGGAAAGCATGTCCAGCATCTTCTTTAATTCAGATGCATGTTTCCTTTCCATCTCTGCCAGATTAAGAAACTTCCGTCTTGTCTTTTCAATCCCTACCTCTATAGCCAGGTTTTCATAATAGACGGCTGACTCCTCTTCCTTTTTAATAGCCTCTTCAAGCACCTCCCTTATTGTCCTGATTCCTGCCGATTTTGTCTTTGGCATAACTAAACCTCCCTAAAACCAAAATAAACAATAAAGATCCAGATCACCTGCAAGTAATTTAATCGATGGTACCCTGTCTTGTCAATAAACTATTACCAGCCAATAAATAGTTTCCAACATGACGAGTCTACCAGCCCTTCAGGACCTTGCGTAGAAGTTCGACGTCTTTTTCATCGCACCAGACATAGGCCGAGTACGCAGTGCCAAAACCAATGGCGTCCACCGCATATAGGTTGATCCCTTCCTGGGCAATCCGATCCAGGGTGTCGGCCAGGGCTCCTGCCCTGTCTTCTCCTGTTAGATGAAAGCAGCTTCCTTCCCGCACCACCCAACCGGCGTCTTTAATTGCATTCTTAAAGGCAATCGGGTCCCGGGGAATCGCGATGATTTCGGCATTGCCACGGCCAATCCCGAATCCCCACACCCCAGCCAGATTGATCTCGCATTCAGCCATTCGCTTGGCAAAGCGCGCCAATTCCCCCGACCGGTCCTCTGTTAAAATACCAAAATAAGTCGCTCGTTTAACATCCATGATTGTGTTTCCTCCGTAGTTATGGTTTGAGTCAATACCGTTGCATCTTACTAGGATATCGCCCTGTGTGCCCGTTCACTTAATATGAGACAAACAAGTGAAAATACCTGAACTTTCAAGAAATAGCGGGAAAAGAGAATGGCTGAATATCGTCTTCTTTGGTATACAACAGTCCCATTTTCTTCAGACTTCTCTCCAGGGACCAGGAGTTATAATATTTCAACGCAATAGCACCATCATGGCAAGAGAGGCTTAGTTAGCCATGAAAAACCAGTCATCTCCCCAGCACCTAATGGCCTTCACCCCCCAGCCTCTTTTGGCATTTGGAAACGAAAGGGCTTTATACCATGTTTTTGCGGCAAGTTTCTTTGGTTCCCATGTCAAGCCCCCGTCTTTTGTCCTGAGTATAAGGGCATCGGTTCCAATGACCCATCCTGAATCTTTATCAACAAAATAGATACCGTCTAACGGCTCATTGGTCCAGCTCTTTTGGGGTTGCCATGTTAAGCCTCCATCTCTGGTTTTTAAGATTGTTCCCTTAGCCCCGATTACCCAGCCTATATCTTTATCAAAAAAGAAGAGGCCATTGAGTCTTACATGGGCACCAGTTGGTTGCGAAGCCCAATTTGCTCCTCCATCGGTAGTTTTCAAGACGGTGCCACTGCTTCCTACGGCCCATCCCATATTAGAATCTAAGAAGAAGATATTCGTAAATCCAGTTGTTGTCCCGGTCTTCTGGGGAATCCAGTTTTCTCCGCCGTCAGTGGTCTTGATGATCGTCCCTGCTGTTCCGACTACCCAGCCTATATCCCGATTAACAAAGAAGACCCCTTTGAGCCATTGAGGTGTGCCGGATGTCTTGGAGTTCCAGCTCAAACCCGAATTATTGGTCTTAAGGATAGTTCCTTCCTCGCCAACTATCCATCCGGTATCAGGATCTGCGAAGAATACCCCTTTCAGTCCCACTGTTGACCCACTTGTCTGGTGGACCCAGGTCGATCCTCCGTCACTGGTCTTAATGATAATTCCTTTAGTTCCAACTGCCCAGCCGTTATTGGCCTCGGTGAAATAGACACTGTCGAGCTGGCCGATTATTCCACTTTTTTGAGGAACCCCTTTCGTTCCCCCATCTGTTGCCTTAGTTATCGACCCCTCAGACCCGACATTTCGTCCGGTATCTGAAGGCTGGTCTGGATCGTTTGACGAATATGCTTCTCCCTGGCCTAGAGCGGGAGATGGTCGATCTACATCAGCATAATTTAACATAACAGTCCCACAGCCAAATAGACTCCCTATGAAAGATGGAATGATTAATGTTCTTGTAAGTTTTGCAATAAATATCATTTTCCTCCTCCCCTGGCCATAATAAATAATGGCAATATTTTATACTAAATCTAAACTCAAGGTCAAGCTATAACAGACCGTGGGTACATTCTGTTGACATTGAAGCCAATATTGCTATATCTTTAAAGAGTTCAATTAGAGAACATCCGGCGTAAATAGAGTTTATGGAAAATAACATGGAGGCAACATAAATGAAATTTATAGCCAGGACTGCAAGGACCTTACTCATAATTCTTCCTGTTCTAAACCTATTGGGCTGTGGATACCTCAAATCTATTTATGTTGATCCAAGTCCCCTTACGAGTCAATCAGGCCAAGAAGGGGAATATTCGTTAAATATCGCAGAGAAAAACGTGGATAACCATCAGAAGGATAAGCCACATAGAGAGGCTATTTCTACCGGAGAACATCTTCTGGACATATTTTTTGTCGATGCTAAAACTGGTTGGCATGTCGGAAGCAGCGGAACAATATCTAAGACCATTGACGGCGGCACAACCTGGGAGACCCTTGAGAGCGGGACAAAGGAGTGGCTTGATAGTATCTTTTTTATCAGTAAAGATCTGGGATGGATAGTAGGGGCTAATGGTACTATCCTTAATACTACCGATGGAGGAAGGACCTGGAGGCATCAGGGGACCGGGACTACTGAATGGCTCAACAAGGTCTTTTTCGTAGCTAAGGATATAGGATGGATCGCAGGAACAGGGGGAAAGATCTATAAGACCAGTGACGGAGGTTCTACCTGGGAGCCCCAGAATACCGGAACTGACCTTTCAATAAATAGCATCTTCTTTGCTGACAACGATATCGGTTTGGCAGCAGGATCAGGAGGTATCATCCTTAAAACCAAAGATGGAGGAGCTACCTGGGTAAAAGTAAAGGAGGGTATGGGCAAAACCCTTAACGGTATTTTCTTCACAAACCCTAATATTGGATGGGGAGTAGGGAGCAAGGGGACTGTTATTAAAACAACAGATGGAGGCAGTAGATGGGATGTGCAGCAGAATATAAAGCCTGAATGGCTAAGAGGACTATTTTTTGTTAACGCCAATACCGGGTGGTCTGTCGGATCCGAGGGGTCTATCCTCAAGACCATGGATGGCGGGGCAACATGGGTCGCTCAAAGTAGCGGAATAACTGGCGGATTAAACAGTGTATACTTTGTTGATTCCAATATAGGCTGGGCAGTAGGGGCTAATGACGCCATCCTTAAGACCAGCGATGGTGGATCGACATGGATTCCCCAGACAAATGGGACAACAGAGTCGTTGACAGGTGTATTCTTTACAGATCCTAATACAGGATGGATAGTGGGCGGCACAGGCATAATTCTAAAAACCACTAATTCAGGGGTAAGTTGGAATCCGCAGCCAAGTGGTACGCCGCAATCTCTAAAAGGGGTCTTCTTTATTAATAATGATATAGGCTGGGTTGTCGGAACAGCAGGGACGATCCTCAAGACCACTGACGGCGGGACAAGTTGGAGCCATCAGAACAGTGGGACAACTGTTAGACTTAATGGCATCTTTTTCATCAATCCGCAGTTAGGTTGGACAATAGGGAGCAGCGGCACTATATTAAAGACCACTGATGGCGGGTTAAACTGGATTCAGCTAGAAAGTGGTGTTCATTTAAGGCTAAATAGCCTTTTCTTTATTAATAAAGAGATAGGATGGGTAATAGGGTCTAATGGGGCAATCCTTAAGACAGAAGATGGCGGCTCAAAATGGAGCTATCAAAAAAGTGGGACAACAGAGGCATTAACCGGTATCTATTTTGCCAATAAAGATATCGGATGGATCGTTGGAACCGATGCCCTCATACTCAAGACTAAAGATGGCGGAAACACCTGGCTACCCCAGAGGCTTGCCAGCGACTCCTGGTTTAAGGCCCTATCTTTTGCCGACGAGAAGAAGGGTTGGGTAGTAGGAACTAAGGGATCTATATTCAGTACCGTTGACGGTGGAATGAGCTGGGAGGCCAAGAGGACTTCAACCGGAGAGACCCTCTATTCTGTCTTCTTTACCGATGATTATAGAGGGTGGATAGTTGGAACCAGGGGTATAATCTTGAAAACGGTTAACGGTGGTTCTGATTGGAAATCCCAAAAGGATATAATAGAAGCCAGGATTAATGATAGGCCGGCCGGAAAGGCCTTGAAGATATCCGACCCAGCCATGGCATCCACACTTGCGAAATCCAGAAATGAGAGCTTTCTTAATCTTTTCTTTATTAACCCTGATATCGGCTGGATAATAGGGAGAGACGGTTCCATATTTAAAACCACAGATGCCGGGGCAAAATGGGAACCTCAGACAAGTGGAACATCGGCTTCACTTCATGGGATATTTTTCATAGATAAGAGTACAGGCTGGATAGCAGGGTCTGATGGGGCAATCCTTAATACTATTGATGGGGGTACTAGATGGAAAGATCAGCCGAGCGGGACCATAGTTAAACTTTTTCATATCTTTTTCATAAATCCCACAACCGGATGGGCATCAGGGGGTAATGGGACGATATTAAAGACCTCTGATGGAGGAAAGAATTGGACCCCTCAAAACACGGGATTAACAGTAAGCATCACCAATATCCGATTTGTAGATAAGGATACAGGTTGGGCAGTCGGGGTAAATGGTACTATTCTTAAGACCATAGATAGCGGTGCTACCTGGATCCCCCAGAGGAGCGGGGTAAAAGAGTGGCTTGAGGGGCTTTTTGCCATTAACAAAAACAGGGCATGGATAACTGGAACTAATGGTACCATCCTGGGTACAACTGATGGCGGAACAATATGGAGTCCTCAGACGAGCGGGACAAAGGGAGAGATCAATGCCATTCATTTTCTTGATGTAGATTCCGGGTGGGCTGTTGGAAGCGGGGGTATACTCATGACTAATGACGGAGGAAAGACCTGGACTCCGCAGAAGAGCGGTATAGATGAGGAACTCCAAAGAGTTCAAGGAGATAACCATTTTAGTTTATTTTTTCTAGATCCAAAGAAGGGTTGGGTTGTTGGGAGGAGCGGTATTATTTTAAATACCGAAAATGGAGGGCTAGATTGGACTGTTCGTAGGATCGGGCGGCCATGAAAAAAAGGGGGGGGGAATGAGATTAATTAATAAACTCATATGGGCAATAATTATCATATCATTTATTGGAGCTACTCCTTCATTTGCTTCTTCTATAAATGGAATAAAATCCATTGTGCCAGCAGAGTGGAGCAATGAAAAACTGTATCATATCTTCTTTCTAAACCGCGACACAGGCTGGATAGTAGGCACAGGCGGCGTCATCTTAAAGACCACAAATGGAGGAATAAAATGGGAGCAACAGGTAAGCGGCACTACCGAGGAATTAAATGGGGTAGCTTTCACGGATACCAATACAGGATGGATAGTTGGAAGCACTGGTACCCTTCTTAACAGTACTGATGGCGGAAAAACCTGGAAAATCCACGAGATCGGAACACCGGTAAGACTCAATTATATCTTCTTTATAAATCCTACAACTGGGTGGTTAACAGGTCGTAATGGGACAATATTAAAGACCTCTGATGGAGGAAAGAATTGGATCCCTCAAACCACGGGATTAACAGTAAGCATCAACCATATTTATTTTGTTGACGAGAATTTAGGTTGGGCCAACGGGGTAAATGGCACTATTCTTAAGACCATAGATAGCGGCGCTACCTGGACCCACCAGAGTAGCGGGGTAAAGGAATGGCTTAAGGGGCTATTTGCCATTGACAAAAACAGGGCATGGGTAACTGGAACTAATGGTACCATCCTAGGCACAATTGATGGCGGGACAACCTGGATTCCCCAGAAGACCGGGACAACAGAGTGGGTTAGGTCTATCTATTTTATCGACAGCAATACTGGTTGGGCAGTCGGAAACAGCGGCACAATACTCAAGACTCTTGATGGCGGCAAAAGCTGGGGCCCACAGAAGAGTGGAACCGATAAGGAGCTATATAATATATTCTTCACTGAGTTAAAGAGGGGCTGGATTGTGGGGAACAAAGGAATTATCTTAAATACTGAGAATGGAGGGATAGATTGGGTCTCCCACAGGATCGGACAGTAGCCAGATGATCCTTCTTCCTATCTTTATTTTCTTGCTGGTTTCCTTTAATGCAAATGCCGGAGAGATATACGTTACCAATCAGCAGGATAATTCTGTCTCAATTATAGATAGTGATACAAACAAGGTATTAGAGACAGTTAAAATTGCGGGGTGGTTCCCTCATAACATAGTCTTTACCCCTGACGGACTTGAAGCCTGGATAGCAAACCTGGGTTCTGCCAACGTTTCGATCCTGGATACAATTAAGAGAAATAATAAATTAACCCTTCCTGAAGGCGGGCTATGTGAAGGACCTATTCATCCCAGAAAACCCTGGTCTGAACCTAAGGGGATGCGAGAGGATTGCAGCAGGGTTCATGAAGTGGCTATAAGACCGGATGGCAAGATGGCATATTTAACTAACTTAGATTCCGATTATATATGGGTCTTTGATACAGCGACAAAAAAGGAGATAGGTCGCATTAAATCCGGAAGCTCGGCCAGGATGGTCTTTTCTAAGGACGGCAAACTAGGGTATGTAGTTAGCAGCCACAGCAATAATATACCTATAGTCGACACAGATACCAATAAAGTTATAGGTGAAATACCTGTAGGAAAGGGGGTCTTTGGGCTTGCTATATCGCCAGATGGTGCCCTCCTATACGTAACTACTGGGAAGGATAATCATTTTATTATCCTCGATATTTCCTCCCAGAAAAAAGTGGCAGATATTATGGTAGGTAATGATCCGCATACAGTAGTTATTAGTGCTGACGGAAGATGGGCCTATGTTACAAACAGGGGCGATGACGAGGTGGCCGTTATAGATACGACAAAAAAAGAGATCAAAAAGAAGATAAAGGCAGCAGGAGAACCTGATTTGGCTGCCATTGCAGGAAGGTATCTCTATGTAACAAATAGAAAGGCCAATAGTATATCTGCAATAGATATCGAGTCACTTACCGTAGAAACGGTAATCCCCGCAGGCAATGAGCCCCACGGAATTGCTGTCAGGCCATAAAAACAAGGCTGAGGACGAGGGAAGAGAGAAGGTTATAAGGTTCAGGAAATTCTTGACCTTAGCCTTCTTTACTGGGGAAAGAAGGCCTGCTCTCCATACCTGTCCAGACCGAATCTCCTGATAATATCCTCACCCTCGCCAGATGTGACATATTCAGCAAACGCCCTGGCCCCTGCATTATTTACTAATGGAAACTTTGCGGGGTTGATTTCTATAATAATATATTGATTTAAAAGGAGCGGGTTCCTATCTACCAGGATATCAAGCCTTATCTTCTCTTTTAATATCAGATATTCCGGCCTATCGATCAGGGCATAGCCTAATCTCGAATTTGCAACCCTTATAAGGTCCTCCATGTCATTTGCATGGCTCATATACCATTTCTCATCCGGAACTATACCTGCCTCTTTCCATAGCCTCTCCTCTACCCTTTTTATATCCCGGCAATTACTACAAGAGATAAAGGGGTATCCACCCTTTGCAATCTTTTTAAATGCCTCAATCGGTTCCCTCCCCCTTATCCCAGCAGGATCATCGTTTGGGCCGATTATAACAGATATGTTATGCATAACATTCCATCTATTGGTTCCAAATCCTTCCGAGATAAACTCCTCGCTATAATCTGAGGCCTTTAAAAAAAGGAGGTCCGCCCGACCTTCCCTCCCCATGGAAATAGCCTCCTCATTGCTTGCAGGAATCGCTTTTATACGATAGGGCATCTTCTTCTCGAAGAGAGGGATAAAATAGCTTAGGATACCGGAGTGGTAGATGCTTTGAGATACAGCCATCGTTATCACCCCCTCCTCGGCATAAGAGGATGAGGATGTAAATATCAATAGGAATAAAAGCGAGAGAATACAACTCTTCCTCTTGACTAGTTGGAATAGAAAAGTTGATGCAGATTTATTCTTCATTTTTATCAATGATGTTAAGGATGCTTGCATAAACACGTTTTTATTACTATGGTTTAAAGCACACTATTTCTGTAACTATATCAAGGTCTTTATCCGTGCTAATTATTCCTTCAAGATTATGATTTATGGCAATCGCACAATGGATAGCATCTCTGGCAGTTAAGATACTATACCTTTTCATTAAATCCTTTGCCCTCTCAATCTCAGCCCTTCCAATAACAAAGGGAGCAGAGAAGATAGCCAGCATCTCCTCAATTACTTTGAGTCCCTTTGCCCTTTCTCCTCGAGAACTGTAAACATATAAAAGCTCCTGTAATACCTCTACATCGATGTTTGCGTCTGTCTCGCCATGGGTAACTTTTCGAAGAACCTCTCTGCATGGTTCTTTTAATGGATGTACCTTTCCGATGGCGTACATTATTATATTAGTATCAATGAGTTTCAATCTCTTTGACCCTGGTTTTTGCTATTTTTTTCTTTTCCTTTCTCCATTCATCAAAGTTGGTTTCCATGGCTGGGGAGAAGAGTCTTTTTAATGCCCTTTCTTTCCGTTTTGAGTCGCTCTCTATAATCTTTTCCCTTAAGGTCTCTCGAATCATGCCGGCTATAGATTTGCCTTCTGCCTCCGCCTTTTTTTTGACAGTCTCAAATTCTTTTGGATCAAATAAGATTTCCAACCGTTTTGTCAACATAACCTTTTCCTCCGTATTCCTACGGATATGCTAGTATAAGAAAACTTGGTTGTCAATCATTTTTGTATACATGCCCCGTAAAGAAGATTTCCCTTCAAAGAGGAGATAAGAAAAAACATCTGACGGGGCGTCCGTGCAGAGATGATCGATCCATACGAGAGGTGGAAAAACCTCTTGGCCTAGAGTTGAAGGCCAAGCCTTGGGGCAGGCCAAAAAAAATAGTCGCTGTCCCTTCCCTATTTATTTCCCCTTCCACTGCTTTATCTAAGAATTCTCTGTACCAGCATTTATATTGTTAGTCCTGTTTTGATTTGATTAATAAGCTATAGAATACAGCTTGACAAGGACATTTAATAGGTTATATTATACAGCATGGAGGTGTATTATGAATACAGTAAGGTTGAATATCACCATCCCCAAAGAGACCGCTGAGAGGCTTAAAGGGGTAGAGAACAAGTCAGCATTCATTGCAGAGGCCATTGAAGAATATACAAGGAGAGTGGAGGAGGAAAGACTTATCAAAGAGATCAGGGAGGGATATAAGGCAAGAAGGGAAGAGGATGCTGAGATAACCCGTGATTGGGAATCTACTACAGGGGACGGGATTGATTAAAAGAGGAGAGATTTATTGGATTCAATTTGATCCTATTGTGGGTTCGGAGATCGGTAAGGTAAGACCAGCCCTTGTAATATCTAATAACCACAATAACGAGCTTGCCGATACCATAACAGTCCTCCCTATTACATCCAGCATAGGCAAGGTATATCCATTTGAGGTCTTTATCCCCAAAGGGACAGGCGGTTTGACCTCTGATTCAAAGGCTAAGGCCAACCAGATAAGAACCGTTGATAAAAACAGGGTGAAGGGGTTTTTGGGAAATATCCCGGAAAGTATCCTTCAAGGGGCTGAGAGGGCCATGAGAATACATCAGGAATTGGAATAGTTCGAATCGACACTTCCGAGTTCATTAGCTGGAGAAGGACTAATTTCAGCTACTTTCCGCAACTCGATCTGCTGCCAGGTATTTGATCTTCAACGCACTTACCACCATTTTCAACAGAATGGGCATCATAGTTATGCTTCATATCAAATCCATGACACTTGAGGTTACAACCAGGCCCATTATGATCAGTATCATCTCTATTTGTACTACCAGGTCCATTTACATAATAACCATTGCCCCAGACAGGGTTATTGTACCTATTCGTACCAACCTCAGGGGCAAAGTTTATCAGATGAGTAGTGTTCTGATGGCCGGGATTACACGCCCCTATTCCACCAGAACAATCGGCGAAGTTTTGTGTCCCCTGAATTTTGACATATAAGGTGTTCCCGGATTCTATATTACTATGGACATTATAGTGACACTCGTGGCACCTCGCATTTGTCTGGTCTTTAAGGTGAAGCCAGTGGAGGTTCCCTGTCCCCTCTCGATAAAAATTAGTCAGCCGGTTACTAGCATTCTGCCACTCCTTGGTTATAAATGCCGCCTCGTTATGGCAGTTAAAGCAGAGGGCAAAGTTCCGGCTGTTATACCCATCCCCTACGTCATTACCATCATTGTCTGATAATCTGGTGTTATAGTTAGATCTCAATATGCGTCTCCACTTAGAACCATGGGGGCCCTGGGGTGTATTAGGGTTATTCAAGGATGCAAGGGTGCCCGACGGGGTTATAGGTATCTTTGGATTCTGACCAAGATCCCCTTCGTAGATACCGTCTGTAATCCATGAGAAGACGGCAGAGCCCGAAAGACGCCTGTGGGCTGTCCCCCTTGTCTCATCAAAAGTAATAGGTCCAGGGAAATCAGGGATAGAGATAGACCCAAGATCTGCATTTGAATTGCTGTTTGGTTGGGATAGTCCACTGGTAAATGTACCAAAGAGATCCGAGTTGTGGCAGTCTGTACAGACTATTGTATTTTTCCTTGAGAGCTGGCCCAATAGTTGTCCACCCCCTGAACATCGTCCTTCATTATTAACAACAGTGAAGGTGCCGCAGTTATTTAACACCCCTGATTGATTCCTCCCGGGCGCAGCGACAGGATGGAAGGCGGTATTAAATCCTGGAAGTCCATTGTTTAGACTTGTTGAAAGCCTTGCTACGGTTGGAAGGACAGGATTACTCTGATTGCAATCAGCAGCATTTTTAATGGCAGCGGGGGTATAGAACGGCTTGGCGCAAGGATCAAATTCCTTCCTCTTGTTGCTACCACCCCCCAGGGTTGTGCTGGTTGGATTGGGATTAGGATTATTATAATTAAAGTCGGGTACCGCTGGTGACTGGCCCGAGTTATTCCCTCTTAACTGAACTGTAAGACCGGATCCCTGTGCTGAAACCGTCTGTTCTTTTACATGGGTGTTAAAGGTATTTCCATGGCATCTTAAGCAAACCTCAAATATATACGGCTCCCTTGTTACATCCTTATTATCCAGGGTCTGGGCAACTATAAGGGCAGATCCTCCTGAAGTATCAAGCGGAGCCCCAAATGCGCCTGTCCCGATAGTGATACCGGGCATACCCCTGAACCGGTTTGTTCTGTCGACCCTGTGCATATTGTGGCAATCGACACATTCTATATGCTTAGTATCATCTACATACGGAGCGTTCGCAGGCGTTGACTTGTTAAATACCGGTACAGTAAAAGGGTCGCCAAAGGTCGACACCACAGGGTTATCAGAATTCATCTGAACACCCTCCGCTGGGTTATCTGTAAATACAGGCTGATGCCCAAGACCAAGCCTTAAATTCATGGCAGACCCGCAAGAAGCGCCATTACATATACGATCCGAAGCAGGCGGAGTAGATGGCGTAGACCCAAATTCAGGCACAGAGAAGGCCGGATCGTCTGCTTCGCCTGTTGTTCCAACATCCTTTTGGAACTGCGTAAATACATCGGGCGGACAGTCAGGGAAGTTCCCTCCGGTTGATGGGCAATCGGTAGTTTCAATTGTATTAAATGTATTGTTAGTTGGTGAATGGCACTGATAGCATGTCTGTTCAATTGCGACATCAGGCGGATTGACTGAATTGTCTGCGCCCTGACGCAGGAGTCTTATAGCGCCCTGTTCTGTATGTGGATCATGGCACGCAAGACATGCCCTCTGGCCAACCGTGACAGTTGCCGGCGTCTGATTTATTACAGATGAAAGCGGTTGAGCAGTGGTGCCAAAAAGGTCTGTTGTCAGTGGCTTGGATACAGTTGATGTCAGATTGATCCTTGTCGGGTCGGTAAAATGGGTGGATAAAGATATCCCGCCATATGGTACACCAGGCTTATCATGGCAGAATAGACATATAATAGCCCCTTCAGGAGGTGTAGCGGGGGCACCTGAAAATCCTGATTTATCTGATGGAGGATTGCATGAAGGTGGACATCCGGATGATATCTTCTTTGTAGAATCAGAATAAGGGGTCCCCTGATCAAGCTGAAGCCTATTGGCCCTCAAGAACTTTGGATAGTCCACCTGATGCGGATTATGGCATGAGGTACACTGGACAGAATCTGCCACATCCGGGTTTGTACCAACGTGCCGCTTCGCGGGGGATATCTTGGGATCTATACCAGGTTTTGTTAATGAGACATCCTGTCCCTGGTGCAAGGTAATCGCCGCCCCAGGATCAACAAGCTCTCCATCCTTTAAGGCAAGGGTTGAATCAAAAACAAATGAGATGGCATGGTCATTTCGCAGATCTATCCCTAGTAGCCTTGTATCGCCTGTAAACTCCCCAGCGCCTTGAGGTATGCAATTAGCGCCAGAAGGGCAACCTGATCCTACTGTCTGGCCAGTTGGATATGTCATAGGGAAGCTTTGTAGGGTTCCTGTTGTATCATCAAACCTTACAAAACCGCCTGATCCGGGTGGGTTAATCAGCCTGCCCAATGCTATTGTCCCGTCATGGCAGGAGAGGCATAATCTTGAAAAACCTGTTGGCTGACCGGTATTTAATGTCCCTTCAAATGACTTGGACCATACCTGGTCATACATCGTGTAGGTCGCGCCAGAGAGCCTCCTGTTCCATATAGGGGCGCCAAAGGAGACGGCATCCGGATTAGCGCCATGCGGTGTATGGCAGAATACACAGATCTCTGTGGTCTGGGATGTGAATACATTTCTGTCTCCTAATGAAAGATCAAAGGATGATGAGAGGTTATGTCGTGTCTTTTTTACATCCTCTGTAGGTGCAACGACAAAGGCATAGACATGAGATGTAAGGAGCAACAAGTAAAAGGCAAAAATTAGTATTAGTTTAGACTTCATGCAATTAACACCCCCTTCGATTTTATGCAACAATCATACCACTTATATAGTATCATGTTTAATAAAAAACCTCATCTTTTCAATTCGGTACACGTCATTTTTAAAGTAAAATATGAGATCATTTATATTACAAGGGAAATAGATTACAGGATAATATGTAATCTATTTCCCTTTTTTCCTATTCTCCTCCTTATTCCCTAGGCCATCTGTGGAGGAGGTGGGGGATTCCTTCCCCTCTGTTACTTCCTCCTCAGGCTGTGGGAGATATCTAAACTCAGAAACCCTGTTATTATATGTATCGGCAATATATATATGGTCTTTACCATCAATATATATCCCCGCAGGTAGCCAAAAATTTCCATCTCCTGTCCCGGATTTGCCAAAGTTTAACAGAAGTTTTCCTTCCATGTCAAATATCTGGACAGTGTCATATATCCCATCAACGACATAGATATGACCCTCCCTGTCTACCCCGATCCCCTTAGGCTTTGAGAATGTACCAAGCCTGTTCCCAAGCTTCCCAAATTTACTTATAAACCTCCCATCCGCCTCAAAGACCTGGACCCTGAAGTTCATGGAATCTGTTATATAGAGCTTTCCATCATTGTCTATCGATATATGGGTCGGAAAATTAAACTCCCCATTCTCACCCCCTCTATGCCCAATCTCGGCAATCTTATTCCCGGTCTGATCGTAGGCAACAACCTTATGGCCCGCTGTATCTACCACATATATCTGATCATTTTTTGGATTTACAGCAATTCCGGCCGCCCTCTGGAGGTCCCCTTCCTTACCTATAACATAGGAGAACTCTCCTTTGCTGCTATAGACAAAGACCCTGTTGATAACCGAATCAGAGACATATATTTTTCCTGAAGGATCGCTTGTTACGCCAATAGGAGAGAGAAGCCTCCCGCCTGGCAGTTTAAAGATCTGTGTGTATATCTTCTTATCAAAATCAAATATATGGACCGCCTGAAGCCCTGTATCTGCCACATAAAGCTTCCCTTTCCCGTCCGAGAAGACACCATATGGCCTGATTAGATGCGGCTCAGCCTCCTTCCCGACTATGAATTCAAATACCTTCCTGAAAAAAGATTTCTTTATTCCAAGGTCATTTGGTTCGGCAATATTCCGCATAAATGCTATCCTTGGCTGTTCAGGCGGCAGCGGCCAGACGATAGTACTCGACGGTCTATCACCTTTAGGCTGAAGGTCTGGGGAGGCGCAGGAGGAGAGGAGGACAATAAACCCAAATGTCAAAATCCAAATGACAAACTTTGAACTTTGAAATTTGAACTTTGTCATTTGACATTCCTTTTTTGTATTTGAACTTTGGGCTTTGGACTTTGTCATTTTATTTGACATTTGAGCTTTGACATTTGACATTATCTTTTCCCTCTATCCATCCTTCGCACACCTAAAACCAACATCAGTATACGCCTTCTCTGGATAAAAGAAAAATCTAAATGAAGACCGATAGAGTTGCTGGATAATATAGTGTCCGCCAGAGGTACCGTGGGCCCCTCCCCTTGCAACCTTGAAAGCATCTCCAAAAAATTCATTTTCCTCCTTGTTCCCGGGGTAAGGTCGATACCAGTCGGCAGTCCACTCCCATACATTCCCCACCATATCATATACCCCATATGGGGATTTACCTGATTCATAACTCCCTACTGGTTCGGTATCATCAAGTTTCGATTCTTCTGTATTTGCCTTTGAACCATCAAATTCATTTCCCCATGGAAATTGCCGCTCATCCCCTCCCCTTGCAGCCTTCTCCCACTCGGCCTCTGTTGGAAGCCTCTTCCCTGCCCATCGGCAGTATTCATCCGCATCCTGCCAAGCCACCAGGGTAACAGGGTGATTATCCCTTCCACCAGGATACATTCTATCATTCCAGATGGCAGGTGGTTTTCTGTTTGTAGCATCAACAAAATTCTTATATTTAAAATTGGTTATCTCGTATTTGTCCATATAAAATGCCTTCAAGAAGACCTTATGTCTTGGCTTTTCAGCCTTAAAAAGGGGCTCTAGCGGCTTTAATGGCTCTTCTTTAATCTCCACCATATCAGCCCCCATAGTAAATTCACCGGCATCAATTAAAACCATATCACCCTTCACATCCAATTTACTCACCGAGTTTTTCTGCTCCGGCTCTTTTTTTGTGCAGGAGACGATAATAAGCAGGCAAAAAAAGGTCAAGAGTCGAAGGGTTCGAGGGTTCGAGGGTTCGAGGAGGTTTACTTGACCTCTGGACTTGACCGCTATTTTTGCCACTTGACCACTTAAACCCTCCTCCATCACTTCCCCCCTCCTTAAAACGGCCTTGAAGCCCTTACAAAAAAGAATTGCCTTCTGGTATCTGTTCCGTTTCTATCCTCATCAGCAAACATATATTCGAGGTTTAACAGGATCTTTCCGAGTTGATAGTTCAATATTGATCTGGCCTCCCTTATTTCATTCTCAGAACCCGTCTCGAATTTCTGGTGGGTCTCTTTGATACTTAAAACCAGGCTCGCCCTTCTAAAGGGACTTGTGATCCACTGAATATCTCCAGATATATCATCCTCATCTCCTGCTTGATTCTGTGAGGAGTTTATGTGCCTCCATCCAGCCCCGAATGTAAGATTCGAGAAGAGATAATAGGTGGCCTTTGTGTCTAGCAACGAGGTCGTACCAGAGGTATTTACATCCGTATAGCTTACAAATCCTGATAGATAAAGGTTGTCCCCATTCCTTACTATATTCCTAAAGTATGTGGATTCCGCGGATAGACTATAATAATTGGATGTCTGATCAATGCCCTCGCTTGACTTTATGTCATTAAAGCTATAGTTAAATAATAGTCTTACTATCCTTGTTTCGATATTTGATATCCCAAGATTGAGAGTATTCGCAATAGTATGTGATGAAGCGCTAAAATTGGATTGGCTATTCCCATAGGTAATGTTGTATCCAGTAGTCAACTGAATCAGCTTAAGTGGCTTGGAATAGCTTACAAAATAGGTGTAGTTCTGAAAGATGGATGTACTATCGGTCGTACTTGAAACAGCTGTTTCCCCGCCTGAGACTTCGACACCGGTAGACAGCCCGAAGATCGGCCTGTAACCGAATCCGATATTGGCAAAATGCGAAGCGGTCTTTGTATTGGTGATATCAAAGAAGAGCAGCCTGTAGGATGCATGAACGTCCGTTGTTGTGGTAGGTCTTCCAGTAATATTTGCGGTAGCAATATGGCTCTTGAAATCCTGGCTACCCCTTGGTGTTTCGTTATAGTCGTATGAAAGACTGCTTAGCCACTCAATACTTGGACGATAGGAGAGTGTTGCGCCTGCGCCTCTCTGCTGTACCACCTCAGAACCAGCTGTTGAAGTGGTAGGTGTTGAGACATTGGTCGTATAGGTTGCACGCAGACCAACTGTTAGATCCTTGCCCGAGATAAGAGGAATCCCTCCAGATAGACCCAGATTATAGTTGTGGAATCTCAATGTCTCACCTTTACCAGTGTCTGTTTCTGTTAGCTGGTAGCCGGCAATCAGGCTTGTCGGTCCAAGGCTCTTAGATGTTGTTATGCTTGCAGACCTGACCCTTGCCTCCGGTGTAGTTGAACTGTCAAACCTTGAGACTGTTTGATTTAGACTTATAGATATCCTTGGTAGATACCTTGTGGTGATTAACCAGTTTATACCGAATGTATCAGTTGAATTCTTTGTAGACTGATGGAATTCATTCTCAGTGATTACGCGCTGGGCATATAGAGAAAGAGGATACCACCTGGGAAGGAGGGTGGCATTAAGGCTGAAATTGTACATCTTCAGATCACCCTGGTTCTCACCATCTCTCCTTATCGCCTGGTCGATGAATTGAAAATTGGCATTGTAATTACCAATCCTCGATGTGGCAAGATTGCCAAAGCTTCCTATACTATATCTCTGCTGAAAAGATTGAGTAGTAGTTGTATCAATATCTGATGTTGATTTTATGCCGCTAAAACTCAATTCTACATTCCCGTTGAGATTGAGAAACCGGGCCTCAAGGGGGGATGAGAAGAAAAAGAAGGTTAAGGCTAAGGTTGAGGTTAAGAGGAGGTGATGTCTATTTTTCATAGATCTTTATATCTACCTTTTCCTTAATGCCTTTGAGCCACTCTTCTTTCTTGCTCTTCTTGGCAGAAGTCATTAGTTCTGTCTTCAAAAGATCTTTATTCAACTCAGAGAACTGAAGGAGCTTTTGAGGTTTCTTCTCCTCTATTTTGATAACGAGCCATCCGTATATAATCCTTATGGGAACAGATACGTCACCCACCTTTAAAGAGAATGCGATCTCCTCTATCTCCGGCAGGGGCATCTGACCTTTGTGCATCAGTCCAACATCTCCCCCGTTCTCTCTGGTCTCTTTATCATCTGAGAACTCCTTTGCCAGATTAGCAAAATCCTCGCCCTTTATTGCCTTTTCTGAGATCCCCTTAGCCTTTTTTTCCGCCTCCATCCATTCCTGCTCGCCGGCACCAGGATCAACAGAGACAAGGATCTGTCTTATCCTGATCTGCTCAGGGAGGATAAATTTATCTTTGTTCTTCTCGTAATATGGGAGGAGGTCTTCATCCTTGATTACAACCTTTTCATCTATCTCCTTCTCCTTTGTCTTCATTATCTTGCTGATCAAGAGATATCTTTCAAGGCCTTTTTTTATCTCATCGGCCGTTAAACCCTTCTTCTTTATATCCTCATTAAAGGTCTTCTCATCGGGATATCTATTTTCTATTTTTTTTAGCTCCTCCTCGATCTCAGCCTTCTTTACCTTAATCTTTTCCCTCTTCGCCTCCTGGTAGAGGAGTTCTTGCTCAATAAGCTGATTTAATGCCTGGGCCCTAAAGAATCTCATCCTCTCTTCTGAAAGGGTTCTGTGACCTGTGATCCTTGGCAGGGTGGAGCTTACAAGGTCAGATACCTCCTTCTTGGTGATGGGCACACTATTTACGTCGGCAGCAATATCCTCTTTTTTAATATCCTTCTGTGCAGCATATATATAAGGATGAAAAGAAAGGTGATATGATACGGCATAAGAAAAGGCTATAAAAAGAATTTGGAGACATAATCCTTTACGCCTCCCTATGACCCATGAATATATCCTCTTCATATGGCCCATTCTTATAACACAAAAGATAAAATAATTCAAACAGACAGTAGGGGCACGTTGCAACGTGCCCCTACTATAATCTAACGCCTAACAGAAAATTAGGGTAGAGGTTAACTGCCTCTACCCTAATTAAATTACTATACCTTAACCTAACATCCTACTTCTGATGGCAGGAGAGACATACCAAGCTCCCCTGGTTCGGTGCGTGTGACAGGTCATCAACCTGACCAGCAACATTATTAAATATAGGAGTGAATGGTGGCGTCCTAACAAGCGTTGTCCCAAAGCCTCCGCCAGTAAAATCTGCTGGTGATCCTGCAGTAAACTCATTCTTGTTTATGGTTGGGAGCCTAAGGAATGTCGTCCTTGGTGTATGCGGGTTGTGACAGGAGGCACATTCTACGTATTCAGATACATTAGCAGCAGAACTTGATGGGTATAGCCTTATCCTATCCCTTTTATCTGTAGACCAGATCCTATCCGCAGCGGCATAGCGGCTTACAAACCTGATATTTGTGCCCTCCACCCCAAGACCATCAAGATTTGAAGCGCTGTTAATAAATACGTCGCGGAATTGTGGGTCTTCTCCGGCAGCACCAGGCATCTGCATGCTTATAGGGTGGTCATCTCTTAAGTCTAAGGTAAGGTTTGGGTAGGGTGTCATACCATCAGGACTAGAAGCGCTACTAGGGAATACAAAGTTATTCAGGCCACCCAAAGTTCCACCGGTTAACTGCTGTGGTCTTTGTGCCTCATCCATTGTCCCATTGGCATCAGTATCAGCACCAGGACCAGTAAATGTCATACCTGTCATCCTTGTACCTGAACCAGCAGTATCAGTAAGGTTACTGGGAATGAATCCGCCTGAACCGGGTGGATTGATCAGCGCATCAAATGAGATAGTCCCATCATGACATGAAAGACAAGCAAGCGATACACCCCTTGGCCCCGATGAAACACTATTGTCAACGTTGTCAAAATTCGGGCTATTGTACATCGAATATGAAGCTGCGGTCTTTACAGCGCGGTTCCATAAAGGCGCCTGGCCGGTGGGAGCGGTCCCAATGACGGACCTTGCTCCATGCGGGGTATGACAGAAGATACAGACCTCTGTTGTACCCGATGCCAGTATATCTGTATTTTGGGCTAAGTTGTGCTTTGTATTTCTTACATCCTCAGTGCAGGGTGTAGTTGCACCGCCAGTACAATGGGTGGCATAAACCCTGGTGATCGGGGTCATGAAAACGGCGAGGAGTAAAACAGCCCCTAGCACAAGCAGGGTAACGGCTATCTTACCGTCTGTCTTAGATATAAGTTTTATCATTTTTTCACCTCCTTTTCCTTGTTATTAATACTGATTCTTTCTACATATACCATAATTTATACCTCCTGTTTGTTAATAATTGGTAAAGTTCTTGTAAATTTTTCTTAACATTTCTAAGTATCCACATAAAATTAATTTCTGTCCTCCTTACTTATCCTTACTTAGCCCCAGCCTTAACCTCATCCGCAGCTTTTTCTTTAGCCCCGGCCTCAACCTTAGCCTTAACCTCATCCTTCTTCAGGCCCCCAGCCTTGACCTCTTCCTGTTTCTTTTTATATCTCTCGCCCATATACTGGAATATATCGATCCTCTTATTATACTGGTCTGCAACATAAATCGTATCATTCTCATCAATATTCATCCCCGCGGCAAGCCACATCTGCCCATTCCTATTACCGAATTCACCAAAGAATAGTAAGAGCTGTCCATTTTTGTCAAATATCTGGACATTGCTAAAGGCAGCATCTACTACATATATATGACCCTCAGAATCAACACCGATCCCCTTAGGCTTTGAAAATGAGCCAAAGGCAGTTCCAACAGAACCAAATTTAGAGAGAAATTTGCCGTCTGCATCTAAAATCTGTACACGGAAATTGAAGGTATCCATTACACACAGGTTGCCATCCTTATCGATCGCTATATTGGTCGGGAAGTTAAACTCTCCATCATTCATCCCCCTCTTGCCAATCTCAAGAAGGAACTTCCCATCTTCCTGGTTAAATACTGAGATATTATGCTTTTGTGTATCTACTATATATATCCTCTTGAGATTCTCATTTATGGCTATACCAACGGGTTGAAGAAATCTCCCCCTCTCCCCTATCCCAAAAAGGAAATTCCCATCATGGTCATATACAACACCCCTGTCCTGCAGTGTATCTGTTACATAGATCTTGCCTGAAGAATCTGTCGTAACCCCCATAGGTTTGGCCAATAGCCCGGGACCTCCCTCACCAAGGATAGAGAATTTACCATTTTTTACATCAAAGACCAGGACCTTCCGCCATCCCGCATCAGCAACAAAGATCCTCCCCTCCTTATCTGCGTGAACTGCATAGGGTTTAATTAACCTAGCTGCTGGATCTGCTCCCACTACGAATTCCGTAAGACTCTTTCCAAATGACTTTTGTTCAATATCGGTAGAGGAGTAAATCGACTTTATAAATTTTATCCTCGGCTCATCAGGGGGAAGCGGCCAGATCATTTCTTGTTCCTTGATCGGACTGGTAGAGCAACCAGCAAGGAGGATTACAAGAAGGCCAATGAGGAAGGTTAAGGCTGAGGTTAAGCTCAACCTAAACCTTGACCTAAACCTTCTTTTAATCATTTCA
The DNA here is from genome assembly GCA_964481895.1 of uncultured Nitrospirota bacterium. Lineage (GTDB taxonomy): Bacteria > Nitrospirota > Nitrospiria > JACRHA01 > JACRHA01 > JACRHA01. Next base: position 48,024 of record CAYZUL010000011.1, read on the forward strand.
CTACTTCGCATGGCAGGTGAGGCAGAGGGCACTTCCCCTATTTGAGGTCCTTAAAAAAGGATCTCTACCTTCAACATTCCTTTCATCAGGGTTATGCGGGTCGTGGCATGAAGCACACTGAACCTTATCCCCCTCAAAGGTCTGGACACCATTGGGGAACATCCGCCCCCCATCATCCTTCAGCATAGCAGGTTGATTAAATTGGGGGTCCATATCAAACGTCGGCAGCGACATAGAGATGGGATGATCGTCCCTTAGATCCTTTGACAGATATCTTATTGTGGCGTCATGGGCATTGGCTATACCCCCGTATGCGCCTGCCCTCCTGTTGTGACATTTTCCGCAACTATCCGACCCTACTGAACCCTCTTCGCTCATCCTGTAATGGGTACCTACATCAACAAAATCCTTTGGCGTAACCCTTATAGAATCTACTGCCACAGATCCATCATGACATGATAAGCACGCAAGGGATATGCCATCAGGGGCAGGACCTGGCTTTGAATCAAAATTCGGACTGGTATACATCTGATATCCACTCTGCTCCGGAAGCTGTCGGTTCCAGAGGGGCGCAGAGTTATTTGCATTATGGGGGGTATGGCAATAGATGCATGTCTGTCTGTAATCATTAAATGAGGCACCAGTCATGGGCCCTGTATCAGGCGTCCCAAAGGCACGTTTATTAAAACCTGTCAGATCGTGTCTGGATCCGATTATCGTGCCCCCTTTTGCGATGGTAGATATAATAAATATGGCAAGGAATCCTGCTGCTATAAGGATTGAGATTATATAGGTTCCCTTTTTCATCTCTGCCTACAATGCTGTTATATTGTCATTGCGAGCGCAACGAAGCAATCCCATGAGATTGCCTCATCACTTCGTTCCTCGCAATGACACCCAATTTATTGCGTTTGTCTTACTATTTAGATTAGCAACCATTTTCAAAATCGTCAAGTTAAGAAATTGTAAACTCACAAGTTTAAATATTAAATATTATTCCTATTTATATATCCTTGTCAAGAAGCAGGAGAGAATCGTCCAGGCTAATATACCTTACTCTTTATTAATCCTTCGAAATACTAAGGGTGAAGGCCCGTGAAAGTTTACTATGAGTAACTCTCGAAGATATAATTATTATCTATGAGCATTGATGATCTTTTAAGGATAAGGAGGAGATTAAACAGGGTCTCAGCCCTATTTGACCTGATTGAATTCCCCATAGAACTATTCTTCTTTTCGAGGTGGCGGAGGAGGCTATTCAATATGATATGTTCACATAAACAAAGGTATTAGACTATGAGGACAATCACCTTCCATGATATACTTGGCAGGGCTGGATAAAGAGAAATAAATGGATATTAGAAACCGTATAGTATCAGAAGATCGTATCGGAATCCCTCAGCATATTGAATCCCGCAGAAAACATGTGCGTGAAGTTTATGCCAGTGTGGCGGAGGTCAGGGAAAGGTGGATCATTAAAAATAGCTATTATTATGAAAAGCTAAGTTCTTTTTTAAGGTTTATCATTGAACCAGAAAAGAAGGTTATCCTATTTCGTTGTGAACTGGGACAGATCTTAGATGTAGTCTCTCCCTCCCGTGCAGTTGGGGTAGATATATGCCAGAAGATGGTCTCCTTAGCCCAAAGAAGTTACCCTCAATATAGATTTATATGCAGTGATCCTGAATCGATTAAACTAAGAGAAACATATGAGTATATAATCTTCTACACACTAGGGGATATCATCGATATAGAAATGGCTTTTCTCAATGCAGGTAATCTTGCAGATATTGATAGTAGGTTGATTGTTATAAACTATAACTACCAATGGCGTCCCCTTGTTGTTATTGCAGAAAGACTTGGATGGAAGGTGCCTCAGCCGACCCAGAATTGGCTGAATATAGGTGCAATTGAAAACCTTCTACACCTTACAGGCTATGAGGCGATAAAGAAATATTACCAGATCCTCCTCCCTATAGATGTCCCCCTCCTTTCATGGATATTAAACAATTTTATTGCCAAATTACCCATCATAAAGAGACTCTGCTTTGTTCAGGTCGTTGTAGCCAGAAAGATTCCACGGCATAAACCCCATGTTGGTTACTCTGTATCTGTTATAATACCTTGCAAAAATGAAAAGGGCAATATCGAGCAAGCCGTAAGGCGCATACCTCATATGGGCAAGGGAACGGAGATCATATTCTGTGATGATAAATCCATGGATGGAACCAAAGAAGAGATTGAAAGGATTATGAAGATATATCCTGAGAAGGATATAAAATTAGTTAAAGGGCCTGGGATCTGCAAGTCAAAAAATGTATGGTGCGGCTTTGACGCTGCCTCAGGAGATATACTCATGATCCTTGATGCCGACCTTACCGTTATTCCCGAGGAGCTTCCCTATTTCTACCATGCTATTGCGGAAGGGTATGGTGAGTTTATCAATGGCTCCCGTATGATCTACCCAATGGAAGGAGAGGCAATGCGATGGTTAAACATCATTGGGAACAGATTTTTCGGACTTTTCTTTTCCTATATTCTGGGACAGAGAATTACAGATACGCTATGCGGAACTAAGGTCTTCTGGCGTAAAGATTGGCCCCGGATAAAACCTCTCATAGGGACATGGAGAATAGAGGACAGGTGGGGAGACTATGAACTCCTTTTCGGTGCGGCGAAACTACACCTTAAGATTATTGAGGTCCCCGTCCATTATGTCGAAAGGATCTATGGGGAGACAAAGATGAAGCGACGACTCTTAAATGGATGGGTCATGCTAAGGATGTCAATAGCAGCCTTTAGAAGGTTTAAGTTTATATGAAGAAGGGGAATATCTTAATCACAGGGAGCAACGGCCTCGTCGGCTCAGAGGCGGTTACCTATTTTGCGGAAAAGGGCTATTTTGTATTTGGTATGGACAACAATATGAGGGCTGATTTTTTTGGACCTAAGGGAGACACCTTATGGAACTTAAGGCGACTTAAAGAGGCGGTGAAGGGCTTTGAGCACCGGGATATAAACATCCTTGACAGGAAAAGGCTCTTTGAATTCTTTAAAGGTCATAGGATTGATTGCGTCGTCCATTGTGCTGCACAGCCCTCTCATGATCTTGCAAGGGATAGACCATTTGATGATTTCGAGGTAAATGCCCTCGGGACATTAAACCTCCTGGAGGCAGCGCGACAGTATTGTAGAGATTCCCCCTTTGTCTTTATGAGTACGAATAAAGTCTATGGGGACGCCCCCAATGAACTGCCATTAAAAGAGATCGAGACCCGCTGGGACTATAGCAGGCCTGATGACTACCCTGGTATAGATGAAACCTGCCGGATAGACCAGAGTAAACACAGCCTCTTTGGGGCTTCAAAGGCTGCGGCAGATCTTTTGGTTCAGGAGTATGGCCGATATTTCGGCATGCCTACTGTCTGTTTCAGGGCGGGCTGCATAACAGGACCAAATCACTCTGGCGTGGAGCTGCATGGGTTCCTAAGTTACCTCGTAAAGATTACCATCTCTGATGGTAAGTATGTAATTTATGGCTATAAGGGTAAACAGGTTCGGGATCAGATCCACAGCCTGGATGTTGTACGGTCCTGCGATGAGTTCATCGATGCCCCAAGGATAGGTGAGGTATATAACCTTGGAGGAGGAAGGGAGAACAGCATCTCAATCCTCGAATCTATTGAGATGGTCTATAGATATTCCGGAAAAAGGTTAAGGTTTCAATATAGCGACAAAAACAGGGAGGGGGACCATATCTGTTACATCAGCAACCTTTCCAAATTTAAGGACCACTATCCGAAATGGTCTGTAACCCGTGGCCTGGACGATATTATCAGGGAATTAGTTGATCTGAATATAAAAAGATTATAGGAAAATCAGGATTAAGGAAAAACATGTTGATCTCCTTTGAAGGAAGGCAGTTGATACCCTACAGATTAGTTAATTTACTTGAATATAGACCGATTTGCCATAAGGTATCTTGGAAAAAATATTGCAGCGAGGTGTCTTGTTGTACTGGAGAAGAATAGAAACTTATCTTAGATATAGGGATTCTGGATCAAAAAGTGCGCCTTTTGTTCAAGGCAGCCATATCCTCTTAATAGTTATTATATCCTCTATCATATATTTTAATAGCCTTGGCAATGGTTTATTAGCGGATGATAATGCATTTATCAGGGATAACATCAGCATTCGGAGCCTTAAGAATATCACTCTCTTCTTTTATTCGCCAGAAACCATGGCGAACTATTTCCCAGAGTGGGGTACCCTTATCTACCGTCCATTACGTACCCTCTCCTATGCGCTTGATTATTCCTTATGGGGCCTAGATAGCAGGGGTTATCATGTAACAAACCTATTGCTTCATATGCTCGTCTCCATCACACTCTACTACATTATATTAGATCTCTTTGAACTGCCTCTGGTCTCCCTTTTGGGATCCCTGATATTTGCCATACATCCAGTCCATGTTGAGCCGGTATCATGGATCAATAGCAGGGCAGACCTTATCGGCTTTCTATTTTTAAACCTCTCAATCCTATCCTATATAGCCTATAAAAAATCTCCGCATCTGATACGGTATCTAGTGCTCTCCCTCTCTTTCTCTTTTCTTGCCTATCTTGGAAAGGAGACAATGATACCCTTACCCGGTTTGATCATCCTATATGACTATATCAAAGAGGATAAGATGGGATTAAAAGGGCTTATAAGATCACGAGTCGTTACCTGGATATTGTTTTCTCTTTTATGCGTCCTTTATCTTTTGCTGCGCTTCTATGTAGCTGGAAGGATGACCCAAAACCAGGGCTGGTGGGGCGGGACCGCCTACTCCAATTTCCTTATGATGGCAAAGGTTACTGCTATTTACATAGGACTTATATCCTTTCCTCTAAAACTTAATTTTCATTATATTATAGAGCCAATTTATACAGTATTTAATATAAAGTTGTTATTGGCCCTCTTCGTCATCCTCCTTTCTATTGTGACTATCGTCTACTTTCACAAAAGAAACAAGCCCCTCTTCTTTGTTCTGGCCTGGTTTTATATCAGTCTTGTCCCGATCGCAAACATTATCCCCATCTCCTTCTCCATGATGGCTGAAAGATACATATATATGCCTTCTGCCGGCCCGATCATAGCTATCGCCTATGTCGCCTATTCCCTCTATAAGAAGGTTTATGCCTCGGGGAATGTCCTATTATCCCGTCTTCTAATATTGGCGCTTATCTTTATCTTTACTATCTTTTCTTTGAAGGTCATATCCCGAAACGCTGTATACAGAGACGATTTTACCCTTTACACCGCTGCTATAAAGGATTCTCCCAAATCTCCACCCAGTTATAAAGGTTTGGGAGATTGGTATTTTGGAAGGGAAGAGCATCAAAAGGCAATAGCAGAGTACGAAAAGGCAATAACAATAGATCCTACATATGCAGAGGCGTTCCTGGGTAAAGCCATGGCCTTCGAAAAAGAAATGGATAACACCATGGCCAGATTCATGGCAGAAAAAGCAGTCAGACTTAAGCCCGATGAAGCTAATATAAGGTATGATGCCGGCAACATATATAAAGACCTGGGTGACTTGAGCAATGCAAAGATTCAGTGGGAAAGGGCGATTGAATTGAACCCAAATTATTCAGAAGCATACAACCACCTCGGAAATTACTATCATGGGATACGCAATTATGAGCAGGCTATCAAGATGTATGAGCAGTCGATAAAGTTTAATCCCTATAACGCAGAAGGCCATTACAACCTAGCTATAATATATGAAGCCCAGGATAGTCAGGCAAAGGCAAAATTCCATTACAGCCGATTTATAGACTTAGCCGGACCGAAATATAAGGATTTAGTTGACGATGTGGCAAGAAGATACCCTAAATAACCTTAAGTCCCTAAATGGAAGCGAACGGGCATCTCTTGTCTTCATGCCTGTGGAACATAGAGTTTATAAAATGTCAACTATTCAGGAGCCTGGAGTTTCCTGAGTTTTTCTTCGGGTAATCATCTAACATCTTGAAATAATAGA
>CAYZUL010000012.1:0-53288 GCA_964481895.1 uncultured Nitrospirota bacterium
AGTGGTATAAAGACATCAGATAGTTTACTGACCTCCCCCCGTACCCTGGTGTAGGGGGCAGGGTGTAGGGTACAGTTCCTACCCCCTGTACCCTACACCCTAAATGGATTGATCATTTTAACTCCTGCAATACCTTTTTTGCCTCATCTGCTCCAGGGTAATTTGAACTCTGCTTCAAGGAGGACGCTAACTCCTTTTTGGCCTGATCCTTATCCCCATTCTTATAATAGGCCATGCCAAGGTGGTACCGGACCAGGGGGTTTGACTCAAGCTTTTCTGTACCCTCCTTGAGCAGGCTTATGGACCTCAGATAGACGCCCTTTTTATAATAGATCCAGCCTAGGGTATCAGCAATTGACGGGTCTTCCGGTAGTTTTGCTCTGGCTGTCTCAGCCAGAGAGAGGGCCACATCCAGGTTACCTCCATGCTCAGAATAGTTCCAGGCGAGATTATTAGCGGCTGGTGCAAACTTAGGGTCGATTTTCAATGCCCCCTCATACTCTATCTTGGCCTTCTCAAAGTCTTGCAATGAGTCATAGATGATTCCAAGAAGCATATATGGGGCAAGGGCCTTAGAGTTAACCTTTTTAACTCCTTCATATTGTTTAACGGCCTGATCAAAGGATTTGCTCTGGATATAGAGACTCCCAAGGGCCATATAGGCACCTAAAAGGTTGGGGTCTTTCTCTATGGCCTTTTTATAATTTTCCTCGGCCTTTGAAAAGTCTTTTTTAGCATGGTATATCTGGCCAACAATCTGATAAATTGGGGCAGGCCTTAACGCTAATTTAAGTTGTGCCTCACACCTCTTCAATGCCTGATCCGTCTCGCCTTTTTCAAGGTAGATAGCAACAACATGCCCCAGCGCATCAAACTGATCCGGGTTAATCGAAAGGGCCTTTTCAAACTGCCATATGGCCTCTTTTCCATTCTTCTGAAACCTGTAGATCTGTCCAAGACGGACATAACCCATGGTAAATCTTGGATCCAATTCTGTAACTTTCTTATATTCCTGGAGGGCCTTATCTAACTCCTTCTCCCTCAGAAACGAATCAGCAATGTAGAGATGGGCCTGGAGATTATTAGGTTGCAGTGAGATGACCTTGGATGCCTCTTCCTTGGCCAGGCGGGGCTCTCCCAGATAGAGGTATACCCCAGCTAAGGCAACCCTGGCCTCAACATAGTTAGGTAAGATCCTTACGGCCTCTGACAGCTCTTTTTTGGCCTGTTGCAAATCCTTGACTGCAACAAAAACTACACCCAGATAGTAGTGGCCAACCGCGATTTGGGGTGCCTGGCTTACTGCCTTCTGAAGGATGACTATAGCCTCATCTGTCTTGTTTCTCGCCATATGTAATCTCCCTTGCAGGAGCATCCCCTCGGTGTCAGTAGGTTTTTGCTTCATGACCTCCGAAAGATAGCGCTCTGCCTCATCAAGCTGCCTCGTCGTTATATATACCTCAACCAGCTTTTTCTTCGGGAGGAGGGAATCAGGCTCTATCTCGATCGCCTGCTTGTACTGCTGGATCGCCAGATCCTGTTTTCCTGATCTGAGATAAAAATCTCCCAGTAATATCCATGTCTTTATGTTTTTGGGATCCGCTTTTGTTGCCTCAAGAAACTCTTCTTCTGCCTCATGGGTCTTTGCCGATGACAGATAGAAGGATGCAAGATTGAAACGGAGGTTCGTGTTCTTTGGGTCCAATTCAATGGTTTTTAATAGGAGCTTCTCAGCGGTTTCCGGATTCCCGGATACGCGATAGAAACTTGCCAAGGCCATATGAGCCTCTAGCGATTTCTCATCAACCTTCAGGGCATCCAGATAGGTCTTCTCGGCAGCCGCCGGGTCTTTCTTTGCCAGATATAGGATCGCCAGGTTAAGATAGGTCTTTATCTTTTTTGGGTCCAACTCAAGGGCCTTTTTTATCCTGGCTATCCCCTCGTCATACTTCTTTTGACCGGCAAGGCTATTGCCAAGCAAGAGATAACCTTCAATATTCTGCGGCTCCTTTTGAATAACCAGATCCGCCTTCTCAATAGCCTTATCATACTCCCGGGAGAGGAGATAGAGCATCCCTATCTTAAGATGGGCATCGATAATGGCCGGATCGATCTCAACACTCCTGTTCATCTCTGCAAATGCCTGTTTGAGATTAACGAGGTCTCCGATCTTGAGATGGGCCAATCCCAGCCGATAGTGGACCTGTGCATCCTTGGGATCGATCTGGAGGGCATTCTTGTACTCAATAATAGCCTCCTTTATCTTATCCTTTTCAAGATACGCCTCCCCCCTTTTGAAATGTTTTGCTTTTTTTGCCTCCGGACTGCTGCAACTTATTAGTAGGGGTACAAGGATAAGAAATAGCCAGACCAGGTATAACCGATTCATTTTATTTTCCATATTTCAATACACCTCTTTCCGTTATAATTCCTTCAGGATCTTTTTGATCTATTTTCTACCGGGATCAACCAGCAGATACATATTCTTTTCTTCTTGTAGTTATGATCCCCTTCTCTTCAAGAACTTTTCTATCTCAACTGCAAAAAAAACTACCGATGCGAGGGCAATGGAGATTATTAACTCTTTTGGGCTCAAGGAATCCGTCTTAAATATGCTCTGCATGAATGGGATATAAATTATAAATATCTGTAAGGCAAAAGTCAAAAATACCGCCCCGAATAATGGCCTATTTGAAAAAAGACCCTGGGTAAACAGAGACTCCCTTTCTGACCGAATAGCAAGCACGTGACCCATCTGTAGCAGGCCCAGGACAGTGAAGACCATGGTCTGCCAGTGGGAACCCGTCTTTATCGCCAGTGTCTGAATAAGAAGGCAGATTCCTCCCATCAGGAGGCCGACCCAGAGGACGTGCTGCCACAGCCCCCCTGCAAAGAGGTTTTCTTTCGGATGTCTGGGGGGTCTCGTCATCACATTGCCTTCTGGAGGCTCCATTGAGAGTGCCAGGGCGGGAAGGCCGTCAGTCACCAGATTTATCCAGAGCAGATGGATGGGTAAAAGGGGCATTGGAAGCCCTGCCAGCGGGGCAAGGAATACAGTCCAGATCTCTCCTGAATTGGTTGTCAGCAGATAACGAACAAATTTTCTTATATTGTCATAGATATGCCTGCCCTCTGCAACAGCCCTCACTATCGTTGCGAAATTGTCATCCAGGAGGACCATATCAGAGGCCTCCTTTGCAACATCGGTCCCAGATATCCCCATGGCAATACCTATGTCCGCCCTTTTTATTGCAGGGGCGTCGTTCACCCCGTCTCCTGTCATCGCAACAAATTCGCCGTCATCCTGGAGCGCCTTGACAATCTTTAGTTTTTGTTCAGGGGCAACCCTTGCATAGACCCTGATATCTTTGACCTTCTTCTCAAACTCCTCCATAGGCATCCGCTCAAGCTTAGTTCCGGTCATTATCTCGCCGCCATCATCGATTATCCCTATCCTCCTGGCTATCGCCCTGGCAGTAACAGGATGATCCCCGGTTATCATCACGGGATGAATCCCTGCTGATCGGCATAAGGCCACAGCCTCGGCTACCTCCTCCCTTGGCGGGTCCATAATTCCCACCATCCCTATAAGGATCAGGCTGCATTCAATATCATGAGCATGGATCCCATCGGGGAGTCTTTCAAACCTTCTAATACCAAGACCCAATATCCTGAGTCCGTCTGCCGCCATCCTCTCGCTTACCTTAACTATCTCGTCCCTGTTAATATCAATAAAACCCTGTGATGTAAGGGTATTAACAGATTTATCAAGGATTACCTCTATAGCCCCTTTGGTAACAGACAAAAATCCTCCTTCCGGGGCTTCATGAATAGTAGTCATACACTTCCGGTCTGAGTCAAAGGGGATCTCCGCTATCCTCTTGAAACTGGATTCAACCAGTTTTTTATCAAGACCCGCCTTTTCTGCAGCTACAAAAAGAGCCACCTCCGTGGGTTCTCCAATCGGCCTGCCGTCTCCTCCATGGGCAGTATCGTTATTGAGGATCATAGCCCTTAAGAGGGTCTGGTGTGGTAGGGGCAATTCATGAATTGCCCCTACATCTGATCCCAGGATTATCTTCCCATCCACATAGATCTCTTCAACAGCCATCTTGTTCATTGTAAGGGTGCCTGTCTTGTCAGTGCATATATATGTAACCGAGCCCAGGGTTTCAACAGCAGGGAGTCTCCTTATAAGGGCATTTTGCCTGACCATCTTCCTTGCACCGATGGCAAGGGATATAGTTACTACAGCAGGCAGAGACTCAGGTATCGCGGCCACTGCAAGGCTTAAAGCTGTGAGGAACATAATCAGTGGAGGCTCTCCCCTGATTATGCCTATGGCGAAGACCAGTCCGCATACTGCCATCAGGGTTATTGCCAGCCTTCGACCGAATATTGCCAGCCTTTTTTGAAGAGGGGTTTTTGTCTCCTCCTCTTCCTGGAGCATCGCAGCAATCTTTCCGAGTTCAGTCTCCATCCCGGTCTCAACAACAACTCCGGCCCCCCTCCCATATGTTATGCTTGTCCCCTTGTAGGCCATATTCTTCCTCTCCGCCAGGGGGACATGCTCATCATTTATGGGATATATATCTTTGTCTACCGGAGCCGACTCGCCTGTAAGGGCTGCCTCCATAACCTTGAGCCTTGATACCTCAATAAGCCTCAGGTCTGCCGGTAACACCATCCCGGCATCGAGGATTATGATATCGCCCGGCACGATATCCTCTGAACACACCTTCGCAAGCTTGCCGTCCCTCCTCACAGTAACAACAGGTGTGGCCATGGCCTTCAGGGCCTCCAGCGCTCTTTCAGCCCTGTATTCCTGTGTAAAGCCGATCAGGGCATTCAGGAAGACGATAATGACAATTACTATGGTATCTTCCGGATCGCCGATAACTCCCGATATTATGGCTGCTCCGATTAAGACAAGGATCATAAAATCCTTGAACTGGTCGAGGAGAATTAAAAGGGGGGTCTTCTTCTTTGCCTCTTTCAGTCTATTTAGTCCATACTCTGAAAGCCTTCTTTCTGCATCTGTACCTGTCAATCCACCAGAAGACGTCTTTAGCGCCTCCAGGATATTGCTTATCTCCATCTGGTGCCAGCGCATGGATAGTTCCTATCTTTTATCACCCTTGATTATTATGTTGTCAATCAGCCTGGTTTTCCCGACCCATACAGCAATAGCAACAAGGACATCACCGGCTATCGTCTCAATATCCTCAAGATTCCCGGGATCGGATATTGATATATACTCTATCTTTGCCGATCCCTCGCTTGCTATGAGACCTTCCATCTTTGCCCTGACCTCATCTGAACATGTCTTGCCCGATCTAATCATATCCTCAGCAAGCATCAGCGACCTGTACAGTATCCTGGCAGCATCTCTTTCATTACTATTAAGGTATGAATTCCTGGAACTCATGGCCAGGCCGTCAGACTCTCTTATCGTCGGCATAACAATGATATCAACGCCAAGATTAAGATCTGTTGTCAATCGCTTGATTATAATGGCCTGCTGATAGTCCTTCTGGCCAAAGAAGGCATTATCAGGCCTTATAATATTGAAGAGCTTTGTTACTATAGTGGCGACACCCCTGAAGTGTTTTGGCCTGTACCTTCCGCAGAGCTTATCACTTAACCCCTCCACATCCACGTACGTCCTGTGTCCTTCATGGTAGATATCTTCAACAGATGGAAGGAACAGTAGATCTGTTCCTGTCTCTCTACATTTCTTTATATCTCCCTCTATATCCCTAGGGTACCTGTGATAGTCTTCCTTCGGGCCAAACTGGGCAGGATTCACAAAGATGCTGACTACTGTTTTGCTTGTAATCCTTTTAGATTCCCTTATGAGACTTAAATGGCCTTCATGCAGAAGCCCCATGGTGGGGACGAGGCCTATGGCCTCCCCCTTTTGGTGAAGTTCCCAGGAGCAGGCAGTTATCTCTGCCGCTTTCTCTATTACCTTCATCTCTCCCTTCGGCCCATAGGCACATAATAGTGGATTCCTTTTTTTGTCCGCTTGATCTCGTTTATGAGATCATCGAGATCCTCACGGTTATTCACAAAATCTATATCCGTAGTCTCAATTACAAGGAGAGGGGAGCCGGAATAATGGAAGATAAAATTGGTATATGCCTGATTCAATTCATCAAGGTATTCAAGAGAAATCCCCTTTTCATACTCCTTGCCTCTCATCCTTATCCTCTCCATGAGAATATCCGTATTGGCCTGCAGGAAGAGTATAAGGTCTGGCTCAGGGATATAGGGGTTCAGAAGGGAATAGACCTGATCATAGAGTTCAAGTTCTGCACTATCAAGATTTACACCGGCAAATATCCGATCCTTCTGGAAGAAGTAGTCTGAGACAACTACTTCTTCAAAAAGATCCATCTGGGACAGCGCTTGATGCTGCCTGTATCTCGATATGAGAAAGAAGAGCTGGGTCTGGAATGCAAATCTTCTCCGATCCCCGTAAAAGCCGGAGAGAAAGGGATTCTCCTCCGGGTTTTCAAGTATGAGCCTTCCATTTAATTCCCTGCTTAATATACGGGCCAAGCTTGTCTTGCCTACACCAATAGGCCCTTCGACTACGATGAATCTTGTATCTTTCATGACAGGCAGGGAGAAATAAGCTTATCCACGCGCGCTGTATCGCCCACATCCGTTAACAATTCCTCAACCGATTTTTTAAGCAGGGGATGCACGAGATCAGGGGCAATCTCGAAGAGAGGAACCAGGACAAATCTCCTTACATGCATGGCCGGATGGGGTATCTTAAGTCCGGCATCATCCACTATCAGATTCCCATAGAGGAGGACATCAATATCTATCTCCCTTGGGCCTTTCTCTGTCCTCCTTATACGCCCCATCTCATCCTCTATCAAAAGACAAACATCAAGGAGCCCATGTGGTGAAAGGGTCGTATTTATACCGATTACTGCATTAATGAACCAGCCCTGATCCTTGTATCCTATCGGTTCGGTTTCATAAAGGGATGATTTCCGATCAATGACGATACCTGGTACCTCATTCAACCTCTTTATGGCTTTTATAATGTTAGCCTGTCTGTCACCTATGTTAGATCCAAGCCCCAAATAGGACAGGATCCATTCTTCATCTCCCCCGCTCATAGCAAGAGCCTGATCCTCTCAACCGCCTCCTTGATCCTTTCTTCAGCAACGGTAAGGGTAAGGCGGATATATCCTTCACCGGCATCACCAAATCCGTTCCCGGGAGTTGCTACTATCCCGCATTTATCGAGCAGATGCATGGCAAATCCGGTCGATGTGAACCCTTTAGGGACTGATACCCAGAGATAGAAGGTCGCCTTAGGGATCTCAACTTCCAGCCCCGCCTTATTTAGGCCTGATATGAGCATATCCCGCCGCTTCTGATACCGCTTCCTGTTCTCATCGACGGCCGCTTCATCTGTTGATAAAGCCTCAATCCCTGCTTCCTGGATGGCCTGAAATACACCTGAATCGAGGTTGCTCTTCACCTTTCCCAGGGCAGATATCATTTCTTTATTCCCCACTGCGAAACCTATACGCCAGCCGGTCATATTATAAGTCTTGGAAAGGGAATGGAACTCTATACCGACTTCCTTCGCACCATCCGCCTGAAGGAAGCTTGGAGGTCTGATATTGTCATAATAGATCTCCGAGTAGGCGGCATCATGGCAGACAGGGATATTATTTCTTGAGGCAAACTCCACCACATCTTCAAAGAACCCTTCTGAAGCCACAGCAGATGTCGGGTTATTGGGATAGTTCAGAAAGATCAGCCTCGAAGCCTTTCTTATGTCATCCGGTATGGAGGCCAGATCGGGGAGAAAATGGTTCTCCCTTAATAGTGGCAGCCAATATGACCTGCCGCCGGCAAAGAGCGTGCCTATCGAATAGACCGGATATCCCGGACTAGGCACAAGCACAATATCACCGGGGTTTATAAATCCCAATGGTATATGACCGATCCCCTCCTTGGACCCTATTAAAGTTAACACCTCGGTCTCAGGATCGAGGTCTACTGAAAAGCGTCTTTTATACCAGTCTGCCACAGCCTTCCTGAAGCCGGCCATCCCCTCATAGGTAGGATATTGATGATTCCTTGGATCCTCTGCTGCCTTATTTAATCTGCTTATGATATTAGGTGGTGTCGGGAGGTCAGGATCTCCTATGCCAAGATTTATAATATCTACGCCCCTGCTCACTGCCTCCTTTTTGATCTTGTCAATAGCCGCAAAAAGATAGGGAGGTAGATTCCTTAACCTCTCTGCCGTCTCAATCTTTATTTTTCCCACAGACCCTCTCCTCGCAAGCTGTATGTTAATTGATTATATTATTATGAAGAATGAACCTTGCACACTCAGGGAAGCCGGATGGAGCCTCCCCCTCCCTACGCTCGACTCCGCTCGCTGTTCATTTCATGCGGAGCCCTAAAACATCCATCATATCATAAAGCCCGGGGTCTTTTTTTGACAGCCATGATGCCGCAATTATAGCCCCCTTTGCAAAGTTATCGCGGTTGTGGGCCCTGTGTGTTACCTCGATCCTCTCACCTGGGCCACCAAAAATCACAGTATGCTCGCCGACTATATCTCCCGCCCTAATCGTCTGGATCCCGATCTCATCTTTACCCCTCTCCCCAATCATTCCTTTTCTTGAATATACCCCTGCTTTATCTAAATCAAACCCCCTGGCACCTGCAAGTATCCGTGCCATCCTCATAGCAGTACCGCTCGGTGCATCTTTTTTTAGTCTATGGTGGGCCTCAACAATCTCTATGTCATAATCCCTGCTAAGTCTTCTTGCGATATCATCAATCACCTTGAATATCAGATTAATACCTATGCTCATATTAGGTGAAATAACGATCGGGATGATCCTTGCTGCGTCAGATATCTCATCAAGCTCCCTTCCTGAAAAACCTGTAGTCCCGATAACAACACCTAACATTTTTTCCCTTGAGACCTTTACATGCTCAATAGCAGCAGTAGGCTCGGTAAAGTCTATAATAACATCAGCCATATCTGCTAATAAATCAAGGTTGTCAGTAATCCTAATACCCAAATGTCCGGCGCCTGCATTCTCACCCGCATCTAACCCAATATATGGCGAACCCGACCTTTCAATCGCCCCGGCCAGTTTTACATCCTCCGAATCCACAATAAGGGAGATAATCCTCTTGCCCATCCTTCCGCCTGCACCGCATACAACAGCCTTTATCATTCTAACCTCATCATCTATTTAAAGGGGCTTGCGTCGCCCCCTCCACCGGCATAGCCGGATGGAGCCTCCCCCTCACACGCTCACGTTGTTCGCTCGGTAGATCTTAACTATCCTGTATTACACTGCCTAAATAAGCCCATAATCCTTCATCGCTTCTTTCAGCTTTTCTTTATTGGCCCCTGACATCTGGCAGAGCGGAAGGCGCATCTCTGAGGAAATCCTTCCCATAAGATTAAGGGCAGTCTTAACAGGGATTGGATTGGTCTCAAGGAACATCGCTGTATGGAGGGGAAAGGTCTTGTAGTGCAGATCCATGGCCTTTTTGAAATCTCCCTTCATAAAGGAATCAACCATTGATGCCATTTCCTTTGGGATGATATTTGCTGTAACGGATATCACGCCCTTCCCGCCAACTGCAAGGGTGGGAAGCACTGTAAAGTCATCCCCGGAAAGTAGAGTAAACCTCTCACCGCAGAGGCCTATTATCTCGGAGATCTGCTGGAGTGAACCTGTGGCCTCCTTTATGGCAACGATATTCCTGATCTCTGCAAGTCTGGCTACAGTGGATGGGAACATATTAACCCCTGTCCTTCCGGGAACATTGTAAAGGACAAGGGGAATATCCACCTCCCCTGCAACCTTCTTGTAATGGAGATAAAGCCCCTCCTGAGTAGGCTTATTATAATATGGGGTAATCAACAACGCCCCGTCTGCCCCGGCCTCCTTGGCATACCTTGTAAGGACTACCGCCTCATCAGTGGAGTTTGAACCCGAACCCGCTATTACCTTTATCTTTCCTGCAGCGGCTTCTATTGTAAACGCCACCACCCGCTTATGTTCATCATGAGTAAGGGTTGCAGATTCGCCTGTAGTCCCGCAGGGGACTATCCCAGCCGTACCTGAACTGATATGGAATCCAATAAGGTCACCAAGGGCCTTCTCGTCCAGCTTCCCATCCTTAAAAGGGGTAACAATAGCCACAATTGATCCTTCAAACATCTTCCCTCCGATTTACGTCCATGCCTCCTCCCACATCTCTCCTTCATATATTACCATCGCATCTCCCTCAAGGAGGATATCGAAAAACAGCTTCCCATCCCTTTTAAAGTGCACTATCAGCTCCTTGCCGCTCCTTGTCTTTAGAATGACAGGAGAGCTAACACCCTTAAGAATGCCGGCAATTATAGCAGAGGCAACAGAGCCGGTCCCGCATGCAAGTGTTTCATCCTCAACGCCTCTCTCGTAGGTCCTTATCTGAAGCCTGTTGCCGGAGATTAATCTGACAAAATCGACATTTGTCCCAGCGGGCGAAAAGATACTATGCTGTCTGGTTGCCCTTCCGATCTTTATTAAATCAAGACGCTCAACGTCATTCACTAAATATACAAGATGAGGAACGCCTGTATTGATGAAATGCCCATCAAATCTTTCGCCATTGATATCGATCTTTATATTAAGCCTCAAGTCCTTTGGAGGCGGAAATGATACCTTTACGAGGTGGCCCTCTACCTCTGCCTTTAAAACACCGGCCCCTGTCTCAAAGGTCATCTCCTTTTTTGCGATGCCCAGGAGAAAAGCGAATCTTGCTGTGCAGCGGCTTCCATTTCCGCTCATCTCTGCCCGGCTTCCATCGGCATTATAGAGGGTGCACTTGAAATCCGCTATCTTTGATTCTTCTATGAAGATAAGACCATCCCCGCCAACAGATAGCCTGTGGGCACAGATCCTGGAAGCAAAACTCTCCATGTCCATACCTGACAAAATACCCTTTCTATTGTCTATCAGTATGAAATCGTTTCCGCTTCCGCTCATCTTAAAAAAAGGCAACTTAATCATATCTTTCACCGCTAACTAGTTAAATGTATATTCAGATACCGAAGCGATCGCCGAGTGGGGGGCGACCAAAAAGGCCCCTACAGTATATCCGGGACCGCCTCTCCCCTGATAAGATCTTCGTATCTCTCCCGGGTCCTAATTATATAATGCCGATCACCTTTTACCAGTACCTCCGGTACCCTGCGTCTTGAGTTGTAATTGGATGACATGGTGAAACCGTAGGCACCGGCTGACATAACAGCAAGGAGTTCATCGGGGCAAAACTCGTTGACCTCCCTTTCCTTTGCCAGAAAATCGGAAGACTCGCATATGGGCCCCACGATATCGGCAATCACATTCCTCCTATCATCCTTGACTACAGGCAAGATCTCATGGTATGCCTCATAAAGGCTCGGCCTTATCAGATCATTCATACCGGCATCAACAATAATAAACCGCTTTCCCTCCCCCTCCTTAATATAGAGCACCTTTGAAACCAGTATACCCGCGTTGCCTACAATTATCCGCCCGGGCTCCAGTATCACCTCACAACCGAGATCCTTTATTAAAGGCATGATTGCCTCTGCGAGGTCCTTTGGATGCGGCGGTTCTTCATCATTATAGGTAATCCCAAGACCCCCTCCGACATCTATATATTTTATGTCTATACCTGACCTCTTAAGACCGGCAGCCAGGGAAAGTATGCCCTTCAGTGCATCTATGAAGGGTTCTATCTCGGTCATTTGAGAACCTATGTGATAATGCACTCCGGCAAGGTCAATATTCTTCAGCAGGCTGGCTGTCTTATATTCATCCATGGCGCGTTCTATGCCTATCCCAAATTTATGTTTTTTGAGACCTGTTGATATATACGGGTGGGTCCTGGGATCTATATCAGGATTGACCCTGAGCGAAACCCTCGCCTTCCTGCCTAAACTCCCTGCCACCTCATCTATGGCCTTTAACTCCTGTGGGGATTCTACATTAAAAAACAGGATATCAGACTCAAGGGCATATCTTATCTCCTCCTTTGTCTTCCCAACACCGGCATAGACTATCTTCCTGGGATCTATTCCTGCCTTAAGTGCCCTGAAAAGCTCGCCTCCTGAGGCTATATCGGCTCCACACCCTTCCCTGGCCAGAATATTTAATATGGCAAGGTTAGAATTGGCTTTGACAGCAAATGAGACTATGTGCGGTATCTCGGAGAAGGATGACTCAAAAACCCTGTAATGATTTCTTAGCGTCTTGAAGCTGTAAAGATAGAAAGGGGTCCCTACCTCTCCCGCAATCTTTGCAACAGGGACATCTTCACAGTACAGCTCATTATCTCTGTATTTAAACTCATGCATATCTTGCTGTCCAGGCCCTCCTACTCTATCATCTCTATATTGACATTATTAAACTTTAACTCATCTATCACCTGCCTAAACGAGGATTTGAGGTTCAGACACCTGATCTTTACATCAGGCCCGATAGCCCCGAGGAGGTCTTTGTCGATGAGGGCCTTAAGACCGCTGGGGGTTACGTACCTTAGGTTCTCAAAGTTTACGAATATGTCCATCTTCGCCCTTTCTGCGGCAGCTAATATCCTTTTTTTGATCTCCTTTGCATTTAGTTTATCCATAGTCCCGGCAAGATCAACCTGAAGTGACGAGAGGTCGACATTCTTCCTTGCCCTGACATGAAGGAACCTGTCGATCTGCTCCGATACCTCCCCCACCTTTTCCTTGATATTGCTCAAGGCATTCGGGATCATATTCTCCCTTTCAAAGGAAGGGAACCTTCCATGAAGGCTGTTTATTACCCGAGAGAGCGGACTGACCCTGCCTTTGGGCGCCCTCAACACCATCCTCCTATAACCGTAATTAAGGCCAAGGCGGCCCAGGAATCTCTGCTGGGGATGGAGCATCCTCCTCGCTATAGAAGGGATCGAATAGAATTTATGATACGCCCAGAAATATCCCTCCTCAAGGGCCTCCGGTGAGAGGAGCCTGGGTTTAAATACAACATGTCTCCCCGCGTAGTGCGCCCAGTCCCTGTCGATTATCCTCCCTTCTCTTTCCAGTCTCGCATGAAGCGCTGTCCCTGGCAGCGGAGTGAGGATGGAAAAGAGCACCAGTTCAACCCTGTTCTGTATAAGGAAATCAACGGTCCTTTCAAAGACAGATTCATCATCGTAATCAAATCCGAAGATCATCCCTGCATTTACCATCATGCCATGGTCATGGAATATCGCGATCTGTTTTTCATATTCCTTTACCCTGTTAATGGACTTGTTTGCAGATGCCAGGTTCTCCTCTGAAAGTGTCTCAATCCCGATAAACATGGCCACGCAGCCAGACTTCTCCGCCAAATCCATAAGCTCAGGATCCCGGGCCATTGTGAGACTACATTGACTCCCCCACTTCTTCTTAAGCGGTATCAAGGCCTTAAATAGCTTCTTTGCGTACTCTTTGTTACCCGCAATATTATCATCCACAAAGGCGACAAAATCTCCTTTAATTCCTTCGACCTCTTTTACGACCTCCTCTATGGGCCGGAGTCTGAAGGTATTCCCGCAAAAGATAGTAACAGAGCAAAATTCACAGTCGAAAGGGCATCCCCTTGTAGTCTGGACACAGTTGGTGGTCATATAAGCGCCTTGCTTTAACAGGTCCCTCCTCTGAGGCGGCATCAGATCAAGCTTAGGATACCTCTCCATCTTGTATAAAGGCTTAAGCTCACCCCTCTTTAAGTCCGATATCAGCCTTGGCCATATCTCCTCTGCTTCGCCAATGACAACTGCATCTGCATGGAGCTTCGCCTCATCAGGCAACATACTCGGATGGATACCTCCCAGGACGACCTTTATCCCCCTGGACCTGAAGTGGTCCGCAAGCTCGTATGCCCTGGGGGCCATGAAGGTCATTACAGAGATCCCTACCAGATCAACATCCATGTTGAGATCAACATCCTCCACGCTCTCATCGATGAGTCTGATATCCACATCCGGAGGCGTCAGGCCGGCTATGGTAGTCAGGCTAAGCCTGGGAAACCAGAAGTTCTTGACCTCTTTTTTTGAAAACTTGAAATGTGAATCCTTGAGTTCAGGAGAAATAAGAAGTAATTTCATGTTGCACCCCTAAAATTTAATATTATTCCCAATCCGCCAACCGGATCGAGCTTACAAAACCCTTGCCTTCCTTCTTCTTGCCATCCTCTGGAGGTATCAACGCGCCTTTCCTCCCGCAGCTGTATATAACCACAAGACCAAGAAGAAGGGAGACCAGGACAAGTTTTCTTCTGTCGGTCACCCGCCCTTCACCTCTGACGGCCCCTTCATTAACGCCTCTATGTCCGTTATCCTCTTTTCGACCCTAATTCTTGCAGTACCGCCGGCCTGGTCCTTCCTGTTGACTGACCCTTCAACCGACAAATAGTCTTTTACGTCTAGATCGAATAGTTCCGAATATGATTTAAACTCTTCCGATGTCAGATCATCAAGCCTCCTCTTATTCTCAATACATGATTGAACAATCCGGCCAACTACCTCATGGGCCATCCGAAATGGAAGCCCCTTCATTACCAGGTAATCTGCAAGGTCTGTCGCAAGGAGGAGGTGGTTCTCCCCGCCCCTCCTGATATTCTCACTGTTCAGCTTTATCCCCTTTAACATTCCGGCATATATCTCAAGAGAGTCCTTTATTGTATCCACGGTATCGAATATGGGCTCCTTATCCTCCTGGAGATCCCTGTTATATGCCAGGGGCAATGATTTCATTGTAACCAGAAGGGATACAAGCGAACCATACACCCGTCCGCTCTTTCCCCTTATCAGCTCCGGCACGTCAGGATTCTTCTTCTGTGGCATCATACTGCTTCCGGTACAAAACGCATCCGGAAGATCAACATATCCGAACTCACTTGTGGACCAGAGGACAAGCTCTTCGCTAAGTCTTGAGAGGTGCATCATTGTAATTGCAGAGGCTGCCAGGAATTCCAGGGCAAAGTCTCTGTCTGACACCGCATCGACACTATTCTTTGAAACAGCAGAAAACCCGAGATGGGCAGCGATAAACTCCCTGTCCACCGGATAATTTGAACCAGCGATCGCCCCTGAACCGAGCGGCATGGAATCAACCCTCTTAAGACAATCTTCAAACCTCCCCTTATCCCTCTCAAGCATTTCGTAATAGGCAAGGATATAGTGGGAGAAAAGCACCGGCTGGGCAGCCTGCATATGCGTATAGCCCGGCATTATCAGGTCTAAATTGTTCCTTGCAAGTTCTACTATAACGGACTGAAGGGTTCCGATTCCCTCTAAGATCAGCCCTATCTCATATGTTAAATAGAGCCTGATATCCAATGCTACCTGGTCATTTCTGCTTCTGCCCGTATGGAGCTTCTTGCCGATATCCCCGGTCTTCTCGATAAGCCTCTTTTCAATGGCCATGTGGATATCTTCATCCTCAACGGAGAATGTGAACCGGCCGCCCTCGATATCCGCCAATATGTCTTTGAGGCCATTAATTATAGTATCTGACTCATGGCCGGTTAATATCCCTGCCCTGACCAGGGCAAGGCAATGCGCAATACTCCCTCTAATATCATGTCTGTACAGTCTCTTATCGTATGAGATTGAGGCGGTAAACTCCTCTACCTTCTTATTGGTCTCTTCAACAAACCTTCCGCCCCAGGGTTTAACCTTCGTCTTCATACCTCAACCTTCCTCTTAACCTCAGCCTTAACCTTCCTTATTTTGCATGGCCCTCATCCTAAGCCTTAGGGAATTGAGTCTGATGAAGCCCTCAGCATCCTTCTGATCGTATACCGACTCCTCCTCAAATGTCGCCAGATCCTTGCTGTAGAGCGACCTGACCGCCTTTCTCCCGACAAGATGACAAGATCCCTTATAAAGCTTTAGCCTGGCAGTCCCCGTAACTGCCTTCTGCGGCTCATCGAAGGCCTTTTGAAGCATCTCCCTCTCAGGGGAAAACCAGTAGCCATAATAGATAAGTTCAGCATACTTTGGCATCAATGAATCCCGGATATGCATAACCTCCCTGTCCATGGTAATTGATTCCACCCCTCTGTGGGCAGCATGGAGAATTGTACCCCCCGGCGTTTCATAAACACCCCTGGACTTGATTCCGACATAACGGTTCTCTACGAGATCCACCCTCCCTATTCCATGCTCGCCGCCAAGCCTGTTAAGCCTTATCATGATCTCTGCCGGCGTAATCTTTGCCCCGTTTATGCCGACAGGATTCCCCCCTTCATAGTTGATTTCGATATATTCAGGTCTGTCCGGCGCCTTCTCAGGAGAAACGGTCATGAGAAACATATTATCGTTAGGCTCAAACCAGGGGTCTTCCAGCACCCCGCCCTCGTAGCTCGCATGAAAGAGATTCATATCTATACTGTAAGGTTTTTCTAATGTCGCGCTGACAGGTATGTTATGTCTTTTGGCATAGGCGATCAGATCGCTCCTTGATTTAAGTTCCCACATCCTCCATGGGGCAATGATCTTGATCGCCGGGTTCAGGGAAAGATAGGCAAGTTCAAACCTTACCTGGTCATTCCCTTTCCCTGTTGCACCATGGGCAACTGCATCAGCACCTTCCCTCTCGGCAATTTCCATCTGCTTCTTGGCAATCAGAGGCCTTGCGATGGATGTCCCCAGGAGGTACATGCCTTCGTATACGGTATTTACCCTTAAGATAGGATAGACAAAATCTTTCACAAACTCTTCTCTTAAATCCTCAACATATACCGAATCAGCGCCGGTCTTAAGCGCCTTCTCTTTTACTACTGAGAGGTCCTCTCCCTGTCCCAGGTCGGCACAGAATGCTACCACCTGGCAACCATAGATCTCCTTTAGCCACCTGATGGCAACAGACGTATCAAGACCGCCTGAATAGGCAATTACTATCTTTTTTATTTTTTTATTCATGTCTATTATAGGGGAGCGACCATCCCCCTCCACCGGCAAAGCCGGATGGAGCCTCCCCCTCCCTACGCTCGACTCCGCTCGCTGTCAGGGTATTCATTGTGCATGTAGCCTTAAAAAAACCATCATAATCTTATGCACCTATAAGCATCTCAAGTATGGCCATCTGGACATAGAGGCGGTTTTCCGCCTGCTCAAAGACTATAGAGTTCTTGCCGTCTATTACTCTATCAGCAATCTCCTCCCCCCTGTGGGCCGGAAGGCAGTGCATCACTAAAAGACATGGGTCACCTCTTTTTATGAGGTCCTGGTCGACTTGAAAGCCTTTAAATGCCTTAAGTCTCTCTTCATGATCATCTTCCTGACCCATGCTGGTCCATACATCTGTATAGATAATATCTGCTGATTCGGCAGCATCAAGGGGATTATTTGTAACCTCAATAAACGATCCGTTTCTTGCGGCATCCGCCTTTGCCTTCCCGATTATCTCATCACTCGGCTCATATCCCTTAGGGGATGCAATGGAGATATTGATCCCTACCCTTGACGCCCCCTCGATAAGGGAATGGGCAACATTATTTCCATCGCCAATATAGGCAAGTTTAAGCCCTGAAAACCTCCCTTTCTTTTCCTTTATCGTAAAAAGGTCAGAGATCACCTGACATGGGTGATGCAGGTCTGTGAGCCCATTTATCACGGGAACCGAGGCATGTCTCGCCCACTCTTCTATTGCGTCATGGGCAAATGTCCTGATCACAAGACCATCCATATAGCTAGATAATACCCTTGCTGTATCAGTAATACTTTCACCCCTTCCAAGCTGGATATCCCTGGAGGAGAGGAAGATAGAATGTCCTCCAAGCTTATTTATCCCCACCTCAAAAGATACCCTTGTCCTTGTGGAAGACTTCTCAAAAATAAGTCCTATTGATTTCCCTCTCAGGGCAGGATCACCCGTCTCCCTTAGGTATCCATCTTTAAATTCTCCGGCCCTCTTAAAGATAGATTCCAGTTCAACAGAACTGATATCATCCAGGGTTAAAAAATCCCTCTTCACTATGTACTTCTCTTCTTAAAAATCTTATCTAATGCACCAAGTAGCATATCTATCTCATCCCTGGTGATAATCAGAGGCGGCATGAAACGCAGCACCCTCTCAGCCGTGCAATTTACCAGAAAACCCTCCTCAAGACACTCATTTACAATCTCCTCACCCTTAAAGCTGAGCTCCATGGCGATCAGGAGCCCCTTTCCCCTTACATCCTTTATGAATGGGTATCTATTGGCAAGCCTTTTTAGCCCATCAATCATATAACCCCCCATCCTTGTGCAATTATCGAGTATAAAGCCATGTTCAAGTATCGTTTCAATGGTAGTCAAGGCAGATGAGCATGCTACAGGATTACCGCCAAAGGTAGATGCATGGGTGCCATAGGTAAAAGACTTGGCAATGTCAGCCCTGGCAAGCATAGCTCCAATAGGAATCCCGCCTCCCAGACCCTTTGCAAGGGTCATGATGTCAGGTTCCGTATTATAATGCTCATAGGCAAAGAGCTTTCCGCTCCTCCCTATCCCTGTCTGCACCTCATCAAACACAAGAAGGATGCCGGCCTCATCACAGAGCCTCCGTAAACCAGGGAGATATGCATCATCCGGAACGATAACCCCGCCTTCTCCCTGTATGGGCTCCACCATGACAGCAGCCGTCTTGCTGTTTATGGCTTCGGCAACGGCATCCAGATTATTGTATGGAACAAATTTGAATCCCGGCAGGAGCGGCTCAAAACCCTTCCAAAAACGCTCCTGTCCTGTTGCCGATATCGTAGCCATAGTCCTGCCATGAAAAGAGTTCAACGCAGTTATAATCTCATACCGTTCATCGCAGTGTTCTCTTGCATATCTTCTTACCAATTTTATTGCCGCCTCGTTCGCTTCGGCCCCGCTGTTACAGAAAAAGACCTTATCTGCAAATGAGTTTTCCACAAGCATCTTCGCCAGCATGATCTGCGGCTCGCTATAGTAGAGGTTTGATATATGGGTTAGTCTCTGCGCCTGTTTCTGGATGGCCATGGTAACCTTATTGTTGCAGTACCCCAGGTTGTTCACAGCAATACCGGAGACAAAATCTATAAACTCCCTCCCATCTATATCGTATACCCTGGTCCCCCTCCCCTTTATTATAAGAAGCGGAAACCTCTTGTAGGTATCCATCAGATACCTGTTAGATTCTTCTATAAGTCTTTGACCTGTCATCAATTTATCCATAATAATTCAATTTATATCTAATAACATAATAACATGAAATATGCAATATATTTCCGCTTATTCCAGCCTGTTAACCATAGGATAGGATTATAAATAAGGGTCGGATTTAGGTGCTGTAAGACAGGAGGGAAAATTTGATTTTCCTAAGATACCCCCTGATCAGGAAAGATCTGTCGCAAGCTCCTTTCTCGCAGCATGGCCTATCGCTGCCTCCGCTTTATAATTCGGATGATCTATTATTAGATAAACCGGTATTGACGTATCGAGAAAGGCCTTTTTTTCTGCCTCATTAAATTTAAACTTTACATAGTGCACCGCGGAGATCTTGTCCTCTTTGCTCCTCCCTTTTTCAAATATCGCAGGTATCTTGATCTTCTCCTCTATCTGAATATAGACTATACCTATCTCATCTATCCCCATCAGGCTATCCAGCATCTCCTTTATCATCTCCTGCTCCTCAATCTCGATAAAAAGTGTAGAGCTTAGCTCTCCATGATCAGGGATCAGGGGATTATAGGCGTCTATCTCCTCCTGGATCCGGATAGGGTCTTTGATCTGTTCGGCCCTTATCATCTCATGTATCTGGTGGATTACCGTCTCCCTATTCTCAAACAGGATCGAGATACAATCTCCAACAAGGAGGCGACGCCCCTTCTTTATCTCCCAGATGCGCCTTCTTGAATCTTCCCTTATCTTTTCATATTCCCCTAATGGAAGGATATCTTGTGCCCCTATCTTCTCCATAGGTTACTCTGCCCCATTCCCGTAGGCCCTGGAGAATATCTCTACTGGATGGAGGGGTTTTAAGCCTGTTGCCTGCTCTATCTGGAGCCCTGAAAGGGGACAGTCTGTTGAAACCATATCAGGCTTTATCTCTTCAATCTCCCTGAAGAGATTCCTTCCCACCTTGAGCGATAGCTCGAAATACTCCTTCTTCATCCCCCATGACCCATCATGCCCTGAACATCTTTCGATAATGGTAACCTCTGTATCCGGGATCAGTTTTAACAGTTCCATAGATTTTGCGCCTATATGCTGAACCCTCATATGGCAAGGGATCTGATAGGCTATCCTCCCTGGCGACCATTTAAAATCCTTTATAAGTCTTCCTTCTCTATTAAGCCTTATCAGGTATTCTGCTATATCAAAGGACCGTGAGGCCACAACCCTTGAATCCTCCGAATCGACAAGGAACGGATATTCAAGTTTCAGCATATTACTGCAGGTAGGTCCCAGGACTACTATATCATATCCGGCATCTATTGCATTTTTAAGGCTCCTGATATTGGCGTCAGCCTTAATGCGCGCTGACTCAAGATCACCCTCCGAAAAAGAGGGCATACCGCAGCAGACCTGCTCTGGAATAAAAACCTCTACGCCATTTCTCTGAAGTACATCAACAGATGCCACCCCTATATCCGGGAAGTTATAATCTACCAGACACGTATAAAATATGGCGGCCTTCCCATTGACAGCTATCTTCCCATTTGTATCATTCCTGAGCCTATTAAATCTTGCACTGAACCTCTTCTTTCCAAATTCAGGCAGGAGCCGGTCTTTGTGTATGCCCAAAAACATCTCCATCAAGATCCTGTTTAGCCTGTTCTTTATTGCCCAATTGCTAAGGGGAGATAAGGCGCACCCGGCCTTCCCGATCAGATCGGTATTCAACATAACCCTGTTAACCCAGGGAATACCCCTCTCTTTGACCGTAATCGCCTTGTTTCTCAGCATTAATCTCGGAAAGTCTACATCGAACCTGTGAGGCGGCGTATAAGGACAGTGGTCATAACAGAGCTTACAGTAATAGCAGAGGTCAACTACTTTCTTAACATCAGCATCCCCGAGCTTTTCGATCGCTCCGTCCGCATTATCTATCAGTGTAAAAAGGGCTCCAAAGGAGGGACAGAGATTAAAGCACCTCCTGCAGCCATGGCACACATCAAATACCCTGAACGATTCCCTGGCAGCCCTGGCCGCATCCCAGAACTCTTTGGAATTAAGAGGATCCATTGTTCCCCCTCTTGATCTTCATCTATCCATTTGTAGGCCTTTTATATTAAAAAGGGGCTGGATGTCCCAGCCCCTTTCCTTAAAAAGATTATATTGCTGATAGATTAAAATTTACCAAGGTTGTCGAGGCCCTTTTGGAACCTACCAGCATGGGATTTTTCTGCCTTTGCAAGGGTCTCAAACCAGTCTGCTACTTCGTCAAGTCCTTCGCTCCTCGCAGTCTTTGCAAACCCAGGATACATCTGGGTATATTCATATGTCTCACCTTCAATGGCAGATTTAAGGTTCTGATCCGTGTTCCCGATCGGTACGCCTGTCACAGGATCCCCTACCTCCTTAAGGAAATCGAGATGGCCATGGGCATGCCCTGTCTCTGCCTCCCCCACGTCCCTGAAAAGTCCGCCTATTTCAGGATACCCCTCAATGTCTGCCCTCCTTGCAAAATAAAGATATCTCCTGTTTGCCTGAGATTCTCCCGCAAAGGCATTCTTAAGATTCTCATGAGTCTTTGTCCCTTTAATCCCTTTAGCTGCCATAATCTTTCCTCCTTATTCCTTAATTAATCTCGGCTCATAGCACTATATCTTGAAATGACCTCCAAGTAACATACTTCATCCGATGTTTGATTATAATACATGGTAATTTTTATTGTCAAAAGATTAATTAGCCTAAGGTCAGGAATGGAAAATGGCAACACATTATAAATCCCCTCCCATCGCAGGAGTGGACGAAGGGGAGTGGTAACCACTACTGAAAAATGAAGATAAAAATGGGATGGTAACTCTGTCAGGGAACGCTTGTCAGATTAAGCCAGACGCTGATAGCGCCGCCTAGATCGCCCTCCTTCGCTCCCTCCTTCATATAGCCTGAGATATCTAACTCGCCCTTGGGCCCTCCATGGCAAGAAAGACACCCTTTGTCATAAAAGAGCGGGAGCATCACCCGGATCGATTTCCCGCCATCCACTGCCTCGCTCACAATTTTATCCCCCTTACGTGGGTAAGCTGGATTGGCTAATTTCTCTAACATTTCCGCCTCAAATTTGTCGGCCTTATTTTTTGGGTTCCTCAAGAGCCCATCGTAAGTGGTCTGCTTTATATAGACGCCAAAGTTGGCCCTGAATTTGGCTGCTACCCTCGTCCCAAAGGTAGCAGGTATAAATCCCTTGTATGCCATACCCTGCTTATTGATGACCGGCTGATACTCAGCAACAACGCTCTTGCTGATAACAACAAGCTGGGGGAGCATTTTCTTGGCCATCTCCGACACTGTGTCATTCTTTAGACTGGCAGGATTTGCCCCGGTCCGCTCCTTCATAAGGCCGGCAAGATCAACGCGTGTCCGTTCCCTGAATCTTTCGATCATCTCTTTTTCAAATACCTCCGGTGTAAATCCCTTGTCTCCCTTAAAAGGGTCATTGATGATCGACTGGTTCGCACCGACCGTAATCCGGCCCACATCCAGGAGGATGGCCAGAAGTCGACCAGTTTCGATCGCATCTGGATTTACAGGCGCCTGGGCAAAGGTATTTCCAATCCATGTTAAAACTATAACTACGACTGAGATGATCCACTTATTTATCTTCATATGATAACCTCCTTTTTATCCCTATGCTACGCCAACCTTTGACACAGTCTGTTGAATATGTCTCTGTATCGATTCGTTCTTCTCGTTTATTATCTCAACAAACGACTCTACCAAGATGGGATCAAATTGTGTGCCTGCACAACGCTTGAGCTCTAATATCGCCTCTTCTATTGAAAGAGCCTTTCTGTATGGGCGATCTGTAGTCATTGCATCGAACGAATCCGCTATTGAAACTATCCTGGCCAAAAGCGGGATCTCTTCGCTTTTGAGCCCGTCCGGGTGTCCTGTACCATCAAAGAACTCATGGTGGTGTCTTATTACTGAGATTATCTGATGGGATATCCCCATAGATTTTACCAGTTCAACCCCAATCTCAGGATGCCTTCTTGCTATCTCCAGTTCCTGTTCGTTGAACTTGCCATTCTTCAATATAATCTTATTGTCTATCCCTACTTTCCCTATATCATGAAGGTAAGTCCCTATCTGTAGATAATCCCTCTCTTCCGCGCATAAGTAGATCTTCTGGGCAATAAGGTTTGAGAAGTAGTTTACCCTGCTGGAATGGCCATGGGTGTAAGGATCCTTATTCTCAAGCGTATTGGCAAGAACTTTTACAAACTCTATATAATTGTGCGAACTATCGTCTTCCGTTCTGTCCGATGGCCTGCTCATGGCCTCTTTCATCATCTCAAAAAGGCCATGATCCCAATTCACATGCCTCTTAGCATGAGGCAAATCTATCCCGGACCTGCTCCCCAATTCTTTTAAGAACATCTTAAATTCATTATAAAACCTCTTTTTCTCCAGTATCTTCCTGATAACGGCAATGATCTCCACAACATTAAAGGGCTTCATAAGGTAATCAGAGGCGCCATATCTGATTCCGTCTACTGCGGTTTTTAACGTCCCATACCCTGTAAGTATTATTACGTCTATTTCCGGCCTCTCCTTCTTTATCTCCCTTAATGTATCTATCCCCTGAAGCCCAGGCATCTTCAGGTCTAAAATGGCAAGGTCGATGTCCCCCCCTTTGATCATCTCCAGCGCCTTAACCCCGCTATCAGCCATGCAGATGTTGTAAAATGATTTCAAAACCATGTTAAGGGATTCCCTTGGACCAAGTTCATCATCAACAATCAGTATCCTAGCCTTATCTTCCATGCCTTCCTCCCTATGATTTCTTGTGGTAGTCGTTTAAGTATGCCTGCCATGTAAGCATGCAAACCGGGTGCCAGAAAAGGTATAAGAATAGTACCAAGCATTAAACGCTATAACATATTGATTATTGGAGGATTGTATATCTATGCCAAATTAATGTTATTAGAGAACAATGATCAAAAATGGACAGGTAAGATATCTGGTTTACGCTGATTTATTAAAATAATCAGTTAGTTATGGAAACTTTACGACTGTGTACATAATTGTGCATGGATTATGTCTCACGACCCTCGTCCTTTCCGTTTTCCGGGGCCCTGACATTATACATATCCATCTTATATCTTAAGACCCTCCTTGTGATGCCAAGATATTCGGCAGTCCTGGTCTGTATATAGTTGTTCCTCTTCAATGCTGCAATTATAATCTCCTTTTCAAACTCAATAACAGCATGGTCAAAAGGCAGCTTCTTTAAATAGATATCCTCCTTGAGATGGCTTCCAAGGTCGTTCTTTGTTATCATCTCTTTATCAGAGAGAGCCGAAACCTGCTCTATAAGGTTATATAGCTCCCTTATGTTTCCGGGCCAATCGTACCCCATCATCATCTCCATGGCATCCCCTGAGAATATCTTTGGTCTGCTTCCATTTTCTGATGCAATCTTCTCTGAAAAATGTTTAATTAATAATGGGACATCCTCCCTCCGTTCCCTTAACGGGGGGAGATGGATCGATATCACATTTATCCTGTAATAAAGGTCCTCCCTGAACCTCCCATCCTTAATTGCAACAGCAAGGTCATGGTTCGTAGCAGCTATTATCCTCACATCCACTTTAGTAGGTTTAACCCCACCAAGTCTGGTAAACTCCCTCTCCTGTATCACCCTCAGGAGCTTTGCCTGGGTGTTTATTGAAAGATCTCCTATCTCATCAAGGAATAGTGTGCCTCCGTTGGCCAACTCGAACTGACCCGCCTTCCGCACCTGGGCATCAGTAAATGCCCCCTTCTCGTAACCAAAGAGTTCGCTTTCAATCAGGTTATCAGGAATAGCAGCACAATTTATTGCAACAAAAGGCTTGTCCTTTCTCGAGCTGTTAAAATACAGTGACCTTGCCACAAGTTCCTTCCCAGTGCCGGATTCTCCTGTTATCAGGATAGTGTGTTTTGTGTCTGCTATCTGCTCTACCTTCAAATAGATCTCCCTCATAGCCCTGCTTTTCCCGATTATGTGCTGAAATTTGTATCTGTTATCAAGTTCAGATCTTAAATATTTTACCTCTTTCTCAAGACTAGAGGTGTTAAGTGATTTCTTTATAATAAGTCTCAACTCCTCTATATCAAAGGGCTTTGTAATATAATCGGTAGCGCCCACCTTCATTGCCTCCACTGCCGGTTTCACCATCTTTGTGGCGGTAAGGACTATGACCGGGATAGTTGGATCCTGCTCCCTTATTATCTTAAGAACCTCAACCCCGCTAACTCCTGGCATTATTATGTCGAGAAGGATCAGGTCCGGTCTCTCCCGCCTAAACAGATCTACAGCCTCGTCCGCAGATGATGCCGATACTATTTCATAGCTATCCTTAAGCAGCATCCTTATGGACTGTACGATAGCCCGCTCGTCATCAACAACAAGTATCTTCTCCATTTTTGACTCAACTAAATATTCGCAAAGACCCCCAAAATCTTTCTCTTCTCAGGAAGGGATAAAGACATGCTCCCTCTCCTCCCCTCTGCAGTACGCCGCTCTTTAAACGGGATCTCAAGGCGGCCCTTCCTCCTGTCGTAATAATTTAACACCGCAGATCCGTCCCTGGCACCATCTGCACATTTGACCCCATGAAAATCTAACCTCATCATCCCTTCTATACCATCACAGCATGGAAGTCTGATAGCTATTATCTTCTCCTGCCGACCGGTATTCACGACGCTTAATTCACCCCCCTGGTATCTTATTACCTCACTAGCCAGAAAGAGATCAACTGTAAAAAGATCATTTTCATCTAACCCTTCTTTTCGGAAGGGATATGATATCTCAATCCCGGCCTTATCAGCATCCTTTGTGGATGACCTTACGCTCCTTATCCATACTTCTCCGTCATCGATAATATCCGCAGATACAAATGAAAGGATATTCTCAAGGATCAGTCTCATCTGTACCCGATCTATAAGTACAGGCGGAATATCCTCCTGAAGATCTGTTGATATCCTGAGATATCTATAATTATGATGACTTATAAGATTATTTACCGCCTCTTTTGTAATCGAATTCAGGTCTGCCAG
Source organism: uncultured Nitrospirota bacterium (assembly GCA_964481895.1). GTDB lineage: Bacteria > Nitrospirota > Nitrospiria > JACRHA01 > JACRHA01 > JACRHA01. The sequence continues at coordinate 26,287 of CAYZUL010000012.1, forward strand.
GGCCGGTAGTGGTTTTTCAAAGGAGGAATAACTTATCAGTCTTTCAATTATCTCGTTGATCCCCTCTACCTCCTTCAGACACAATCTGTAGAAGGTGTCCCTGAATTCGGGATCATTAAATTTCTCCTCCAGCAGATAGGCAAAGGTCTTGATAGTTGTAAGGGGGTTTTTTATCCTGTGGGCCATCTCTGTTGTAATCTTTCTCATTAAACCGGCAAACTCTATGTCTGAATCCATCTCAATGGGAAGATTGATCTTCCTCCTTAGCTTATCAGTATCTATCGGTTTAAACAGATAATCGAAAAGATTATCCGCTAGAAGCGGTTTCGCAAGATTGAAAAGGCTCGAATCAAATACAAGCAGGATCTTTACATCCTGATTCATATCAAGAAGGGTCTGGATGAGATCATATCTCCTGTCAAGCGGACCTGAGATCTCGATCAAGGCAAGGTCGATCTTATCTTCCTTGAATCGATCCAGATCGAGGCCGGCATTCAGTTGGATAATAGATTGCCTATTGCCGACCAGCTTTGCAAGGACATCTTTTATCTCTGTTGAATCCTCTGCTACAAGAATATTTCCCATTCTATTTTCCTTTAAGGACACTACCTATATACTATTTTAACGTTGCTTTTTCAAGTTATTTTCTTCTTAATATTTTTATATCCATGAACATCTTATAACTATCACAGAGATATTATCCTCTCCACCCTTACTATTTGCCATATCAACAAGGGATCTGCAGGCCAGGGAAATGTCATCCCTGCAAGAGATAACGGTATTTAATATATCCTCATCCTCAATCATATTTGTTAATCCATCGGAGCAGAGAATAAATATATCATCCGGTTCGATCCGGAGACTATTTAAATCTACATCTAAATTCCCGGACATGCCAAGGGCCCTGGTCAGGATATTTTTCAACGGATGCCCTTTCGCCTGCTCTTTTGTGATGAACCCATCACCTACATATTGATTTACCAATGAATGATCGGAGGTGATCTGCCTTATGCCGGCATCCCCTATTATATAGGCCCTGCTGTCGCCGACATGGGCAACATGGGCAGTCACCCCATCTATCAGGAGCGCCACTATTGTGGTACCCATGCCCAGGTATTTCTTATCTCTCGCCCCTTTCCCTACTATCTCCAGATTGGCCTCTCTGACGGCAGACAAAAGCCTCTCTGACGGCAAAAGATTTAAATCCCTGCTGTCAGCAAAATATCTACGTATCGTATCCACCGAGATCCCGCTGGCGACCCCGCCGCCAACATGGCCTCCCATGCCGTCGGCAACAACAAAGACGTTCCATTGAGGAAATAGGCATATCTTATCCTGATTGGTTAGCTTGAGCTTCCCGATATCCGTAATACCGTCGGCTATTATCTTTAATCTCTCCATATAAATTATCCGGCAGTTGAATCAATCCATATTATTAAGGTAAACTTGAAATAAAGCGGTGTCGAATTATGAAATGGATAATTAAAAATGTCAAGGCGATCTTCTGGAAGATCCTGATCTATTCTAGGTGGATGCTGACCCCTTTTTATAAGAGAGGGACCGGACTTGGGGAGCGGGTGCCTGACTTTGGACTCCTGGATTTCAGGGGGAGGAAGGTTACGCTTTCGAGCGCCTTTCCCGGGAAGGCTGTTGTACTATGGCTTACCAATCTATGCTCAAGCTGCGAGGAGAGGATCCCACTGCTTCAGCGGGTTTACGAGAAAGACAGGGATCGCATCGAGATCATTGCCATCTCCACACTCGGAAATGACAGGGAAACGCCTGAGATGATGCTCAAGAACCATAGGATAGATTTCCCGCTGCTCTTCGACCCTGATGACTGGATAGGAAATGTACTTAAGTTTGAGCATCCTCCAGGGGCATGCCCCCTCTATAATCTCCTCATCCTCGATCATTCAGGGAGGATCACCTTGAAACATCACCTCTCTGCCATAAGTGATGATAAGTTTTTAGAGGCCCTAAGAAAGGTGGGCGTTGTTGACTAGACCTCTCTAAATGCCCTCCTTGCCGCATCAATAGTCTTGTGAATATCTTCACCAGTGTGTGCGGTAGATAAAAATAGCGTCTCAAACTGGGAGGGAGGAAGATAAATCCCTTGTTTCAGCATGGCCATAAAGAATTTACCAAAGGCATTTGTGTCAGATTTCTTTGCTGAAGTATAGTCAAAAACCTTACCTGCGCTGAAAAAGATACATAACTCAGATCCTATTGATGTGGTATAAACTAAGACGCCTGCCTTCCTTGCCGCATCCTTTAATCCCTCATCAAGCTCTTTTGTCTTTTTAATAATGGATTCGTATGTCCCGGGTGTATCCAATATCCTAATGGTCTCGATCCCGGCTGCGACGGCCAGCGGGTTTCCGGAGAGCGTGCCTGCCTGATACACAGGGCCGACCGGAGCCACCTTTTCCATAATATCCCTCTTCCCACCAAATGCACCAACCGGAAGACCGCCGCCTATAACCTTTCCAAGACATGTCATATCAGGTTTTATATTGTAGAGGCCCTGGGCGCCCCCGAAGGCGACACGGAATCCTGACATCACCTCGTCAAAGATCAATACAATCCCGTTCCTTGTGCAAAGCTCCCGCAAACCCTGAAGGAAACCATCCTCAGGCAGGATAAGCCCCATATTGCCTGGCACAGGCTCAACAATGATGCAGGCAATCTCATTGCTTTCCCGTTCAACTGCCTTCTTTACTGCATTTAAGTCGTTAAAGGGGAGGGTGATAGTCATTTTCGCAAGATCAGCAGGAACACCGGGGCTGTCAGGGAGACCAAAGGTCACAGCCCCTGAGCCGGCCTTAACCAGCAGGCTGTCTGAATGTCCATGGTAACATCCCTCAAATTTGACAATCTTATCCCTCCATGTATATCCCCTGGCAAGCCTGATGGCTGACATGGTCGCCTCTGTGCCGGAACTCACGAGCCTTACCATCTCCATGGATGGATATATCTTATTTATCATCATGGCAAGTATCACCTCAGCCTCTGTAGGCGCCCCGAAACTGGTCCCCTTATCCACGGCCTTTTTTAGGGCGGATGTCACATCAGGGTGGGCATGGCCGACAATCATCGGCCCCCAAGAGAGGACGTAATCGATATATTCGTTTCCATCTATATCATAGATCTTAGACCCTGAGCCCCTCTCAATAAATACCGGATTGCCGCCAACAGCCTTAAATGCCCTGACAGGACTGTTTACCCCGCCAGGTATGAATCTCAGAGCCTCTTCAAAGGCATTCTTTGATCTTTCCATCATCCCTCCCTATGAATCACTTGCGCATCTGAATCCTATAAATTCAAACCTCTCCTCCGGACTTACATTTAAACGATAGCTTGCCCTGGTATAATATGTAAGATAATAATGTCCCGTATCACCCCATGAATCCCCCCTTACCACCTTGTATTTCTCACCAAAATCATCACTCTTTAAATCGCTCCCTGGATAGGGTTTATACCAGCTTGCTGTCCACTCTATTACATTCCCTGCCATATCATAGACGCCGTATGGACTCCTGTCCCCCTCAAAAGAACCAACAGGAACAGCCCCTCCGGTCCCGGCGCCCCCTGTATTCCCCCTTTTCGGGTCATACTCGTTTCCCCAGGGGTAGACCCTGGCGTCAGTCCCCCTTGCCGCCTTCTCCCACTCCTCCTCTGTTGGCAGCCTCTTTCCTAACCATCTGCAATATCCATCCGCCTCATACCAGTTGATGTTTACTGCCGGATAATTTTCCCTGACCTTCGGAAAACCATTACCACCCCAGTCAATAGGGGGCCTGCTCCCTGTTGCATCGACAAATCTCTTATACTCCCTGTTTACCACCTCAAATTTATCTATGTAGAACCCTTTTAGACGGAGACTCCGTTGCGGGTGCTCATCCAGATACCATGGCTTCCTTGACCCAAATTCTATGCCCTTTCCCTCTTTATCTATCTCATCTGACCCTATGATAAAATCGCCAGGAGGGATATAGACCATCCCATCAGGTGCCTTCCGGCCGCTGCATCCTAAAGTGGTAACAGCCATGATAAACAAGAGAGATGCCAGCGGCAATACCCTGACCCTCCTCTTTGGAGATATGAATAGGGCAAGGAAAAAGAGGGTTGTTGCAAGCAATACTATCGTGGCGCCTGAAGGGAGGTCAAACCAGAAGGATATAAAAAGGCCTCCCAGCGAAGAGAAGATGCCCATAAAAATAGAATAGATCATCATCCATTTCATCGTCTTTGCCATCTGATAGGCAGCAGATGCCGGTATGATTATCAATGCAAATACCAGCAGGGTGCCTACAGACTTCAGTGAGACTACTATAGTCAATGCGATGAGATTCAAGAGCAGAAACAGCAATAACCTTGCCGGGATACCGGATGCCTCTGCCATCTCAGGATCGAATACAATAAAATGAAGCTCTTTGTAAAATAAGAAGACTATAGAAATTACTGCTATACCCAGGATTAATATTACTGTAAGATCTCCCCTTGTTACAGAGAGAATAGAACCAAAGAGGTATCCATAGAGCTCGGCATTGTAGACCCTCATAAAACCGATAAAGAGGACGGCCAGGGCCATGGTAAGGGTATAGAATATCCCCATGGATACATCAAGCTTCATGCTCCCTTTCTCCTCGAGGAAATAGATAATCCATATCGTCACCAGGCTGAATATGATTGCGGTGATCAGGGGATTAATGCCCATAAGGTATGCCAGGGCAACGCCGGCAAAGGCCGCATGGGATGTCCCTGCCCCGACAAAGGAGAGGCCGCGCAATACAACGAAGACACCGATCACAGAACAGAGGAGACCTATGGCTATCGAGGCAATGATGGCCCTTTGCATAAAACCGTAAGAGAGGAGATCAAGCATGGTGATGGTCGCCTACAATGACATAAGAGCCTGCGTCCTTCCCCATCACTATAACCTCTTTGCCGTAGACTAAAGATAGTGTCTCCCTGTTTAGGACAGAGTCAGGCGGCCCCATGGCAACCAGTCTGTTTTTGAGGAGGGCAAGCCTGTCAACAAATGGGGAGATCATATTTACATCATGTGTGATTAAAAGGATAGTAAGATGCATGTCATTATGCAGCTTTCTGATGAGATCCATGATTGTGTGCTGGGTTGGGGCATCAATACCCGTGGTAGGCTCATCCAGGAGGAGGACCTCGGGTTCCCCTGCCAGGGCCCTTGCGATCATCACCCTCTGGTGCTCACCGCCCGAGAGTTGTCCAAGGGGTCTGTCCCTGTACCCATACATACCGACATCTCCCAGCATGGCCTCGGCTATCTGCCAATCCTTTTTTGCCGGACGCTTAAAAAGACCAAGCCCGCCGTATCTTCCCATCATTACAGCCTCAATGCATGTGATAGGAAAATTAGGGTCTACCTGCTCCTTTTGCGGGAGATATCCTATCTTGGCCAGGTGATAACACCTGAGCGTCTCACAGGAGCAGTTGAATATATTGACACTCCCCCTCACCGGTTTAGCAAGGCCAAGGATCGCCTTTATCAGGGTTGTCTTCCCTGAGCCATTTGGCCCGATAACACCGATAAACTCCCCTTGATTGATTTCCGTAGAGATCCCATCCAGGACAATATTTCCGTTATAGGCAACAGTAAGATCGGAAAACTTTATAACAGCGTTTTTCATCTTTATCGGTCTTGTAATGCCTCTACCAGTTGATGTACATTATATTTTATCATGGAAAGATAGTCTTCAGTCCCTGGGATAGCGCCAGGTATTGGCGTCAACGTCACAAGCCTTGCCCCAGTCTCCTCTGCCAGGGCCTTCGGGATCTTCTGGTTTAACTGGGGTTCAGAAATTATTACCTTAATCTTCTCCTTTTTGATAATCCCGGCAAGGTCTGCAAGATGCCTTGCCGATGGCTCGCTTCCCACCTGCCGGATTATATTGCCGGCAATTGTAAAACCAAACCTCCTTGCGAAATAAGGCCATGCCTGATGATGGGTTATGATCTTCCTATCCCTGATCTGCTTTATCTCCCGGCTTAACAGCTTTTGCATATTATCTATCTCCCTGATATAACCGGCCTGGTTTCCAAGATAGTATTCCTTTCCCTCAGGATCTACCTTTATTAAGGTATCGGTTATCCTCTTTAGCATTATCTTTGTGTTCTCCGGATCAAGCCAGATATGCGGATTCCCAAGCTTGTGTTTATCCCGGTCACTTATATCCGGATTATCATTGTTTTGGGCGGGTTCTGTCTCTTTGAGCAGCGGTATCCCCTCTGATGTGGTAACAATTATAAGCCTCTTATTCCCTGCATTCCTTACCAGGGAATCGACCCAGACCTCAAGGCCGGCGCCTATCTGAATAAAGACCTTCGCCTCCATAACCGAGAGGAGATCGCTAGGCTTCGGCGTATAGGAATGCTCGCTTTCAAAGCCAGTCAGGAGGCTTTTGACCTCTACCCTCTCCCCGCCTATCTTCTCTGCAAACTCCTTTAAAAGAGATAGGCTTGTTACTATCTTGATCTTCTCGGAGGCAATAGCATTAGCCGGTATTATCAGCAGAAGGATAAAAAATATATATTTAGAAAATCTGAGTAGCATTTTTATGGTTTCAGCTTATTTTTCATAGGAAAAGGCAATCTCTCTGCGGTTTTTAATATTTTTTAATGCCTCTGTATCCATGATTGATATATTAATGAATAATTGTACACTAAACACGAAATGATGCAAGCGGAATCAATGATGCCGACCTCCTTGACCTTATAGTCCCTGACTACTTCTGCCTTATTTACTCCCGGCATATTTTACAATTTACCTTCTCCCCTCCACAATTGCAAACTCATCCGGGGAGAGGCCGTAAAGGGCATAGATCATTTCGTCGATCCGATTTTCAAGGGCGGAGGTGTCGGCATTAGATAATTCCCCCTTAGCCAAGGGGGATGATGGGGTTTTTGCTTTGTGGCGAGGATCTTGGATCTTGTCGTCATGTTTTTTCTTAGCTTGCATGTAAAGCCAAGTCTTCAAGAGTAACCTTTTTAAACACATCTTTAGATCCAAATCTTTTCACCGTATCAAGAATTTCAATGCCAGCGATCTTTCCTTCGGAATCATAATCCACTGCAATACCTTCTGCCACATGCTTTGTGGTTACAGTTGTCTCTATAAAACGGATGTACAGGGCATCGACATCTGCATCATAAGTTATTCTCATCTTTCATGCACCTCCTCTCAAAAATAGTAAGTATAAATTGTAACTATTACAATCTCTGTTTCTTCTTCTACAAATATTGGTCTTACCTGGTTAATTTTATAATACTTCTTATTCCATTATTTTCAAAGATAAAATCTTTTCTACACTCCTGCCTTCCCAACTACGCAGTTTGCCATTGTGATGTTCTTATTGTTTCAATTGCTTCCTCTTCAGTAGTACCTCTGAAAAAGAGCTGATCTTTGGCATGCCCTGAAAGTCTTATCGGCTTCATTTCTTCCCCTCCACTATCGCAATATCCTCCGGCGTGCGACCATGTAGGGGCAGCGCCTCTGTGCCTGCCCTGACCATTTCGTCAATCCGGCGTTCAAGGGCGGAGGTGTCGGCATTGGGGTCCTTCTTCCGGGTGGAAAGGATATGGTCAACGATGATGATAAAGGGCTGTGCAGGTTCATGTTTTGTTGTTTCTGGCTAAATCCTTCAGGATTTTTTCAATTACAGGCTTTATCTCAGGCAACTTTTCTTTCATAACATTCCAGACAATCTCATAATCAATGCCAAAATAAAAATGGGCGATTTTATCACGTATCCTTGCCATATACTTCCACGGCACTTCTCTATATTTCTCTCTAATTGAGTTTGGGATATTCTTTGTTGCTTCACCGATTACATGTATCTGCCAGACAACAGCCTTCTGTGTCTTTTTGTCTTTAAGAAATTCATCATAATCTATATCTCCTATAAAAATATCTATATCCTTTATCGCATCAACAATATCTTTGACAAACAATTTGTAATCTCTGGTCATATATAAACCACCTCTTTTGTAATAACCTTCTTAAGCTCAGGCCTTATAGCCCCTTTTCTGACTAAATCAACCTTATTTCTTAAAATTTTTCTAAGATAATCCTCCAGATCAATGAGCAAAAAGACATCAGGAAGTTTGTTGAACTCAACAAGGATATCTATATCACTTCGCTTTTTTTGTTCACCCCGGACAACAGAGCCAAAGATGCCGATCTCCCTGACCTTATAGTCCCTGACTACTTCTGCCTTGTGTTTTTTCAGAATTTTCTTAATTTCATTAAGTGTCTTCATCGCTTACTCCTGGCATATTTTACAATTTACCTTCTCCCCTCCAACCCTCTCTGCAAGCTCCTTTAGAAGGGAGAGGCTTGTCACCACCTTTATCTTCTCTGAGGCAATAGCATCAGCCGGCATTATCTGCAGAAGGATAATAAATATATATCTAGGAATTCATAGTTGCATATTTTTTATATGTCATTGAGATATTCGTTTCGAGTAAGTTGTTCAAATTTTGGAAAATCCTTAAGTTCAACCTCCAGTAAATTTAGATGCTTTACTAGGTGCGGCCTTTAACAAAATTATAACTGACTCAAAGCAATAATTGGCACAGCCTTCCTTATTAACCTCAAGTACTCCTTTATGCGCCGTTACGGGCGTACTGAAATTCACAATTCAAGACCCCGTGTGAGCATGCTCCATTGTATTCTCTATTGCTAAATACCAAGCACTTCAGCAATAGCGTCTAAGACAGAATGAGACTCATTATAGAATTTAATAAGCTCATTAAGCGTAATATTTGAACCCAAATTATGTGCAGTATCATGTCTGTTAATTACTATATTGTTGAAAAATGTTTCTGCAACTGTGCCGTTAACTTTTTCTTGAAACTTATCTTTATAGTCAGGACCAAAGCGTTTTAGAAGTCCAGCAATTTCACTTGTTTTTAAACTTCTAAACACGTTGTCTACTGCTGAAGAAACAAAAGCCTCAATATGTGGATCGTTCGCCTTGGATGCGCGCTTAACAATCATCTTCTCAATAATTTCTTCGTATTTAGCACAAATGAAAATAAGGAGATACCCAGTTAGATACGCCTCAATCTCAGTTCCCCTTGCATTACTTTTGCTTAAATGGTCTTCACAAGTTTCTATAGCTTTATCAACTATTAGCAATTTCATTTGAATCATTTTTTGAAGAGAATTTGTTCGGCCAGCTGAAGCCGTTTTTGAATTACAAGCTCATCTGTCGTAGCACCACTTGTCATTTTTTTAAATTCACCATTTTCAATCAATTGCTGTTTATAGCGTATCAGTATATCTTCAGGGATAGAATCCAAATGCTTGGAGAATGCAATAATAACTGCATCATAAACGGCAGAGTTTAACCCAGCCCTAACGTGAAACGGCTTTTCACCTAGTTTATTTATTATGTTTTCACATGTTTTTACAAATGTCTCTTTATGTTTAAATATAAATTGCTCATCTGCGTTACGATTCCGTCTCATAAATCTGGAAAGAAAATCTTTCATAGGTTTAGTATATTTATCAGCATTATTGAGGAGAGCGAAAAAGCGGAGTATTAATTCAATGTCTCTTTGACGGCTGTCAAACTTTGGTTTACCAACAATTGAACGCCATATTGGATAGGCATTGAGCTCAATAAGGAGATCATTGAAAGTCCCCCCGTAAACGCAGTTTCTAACTTCCTGGTTTTTAAGAAGTGTACCACCTGTGTTAAGTCGTTCAAAAATATGGTAGATACTTGTATCATCATTAGGATTAAGTTGCTGTACGATGAAAGAGCGAAGGACACTATTTTTGAGTTTTCTTTTATCTGCATCATCGAAATCAGCAAATGTCTTGTTAAACCAACGGCTAGACTCACTTAGTCCCTTTAATCGAAACACAGTTCTTTTTCCTTCTGTTTCCTCCCCGAAATATCCATCGAAAAAGTAGGAAATACTTTTAAGTCTCTGCTGACCATCAATAACTAAATACTTTTGGCTTTTCTGCTCCGTGTAAAGAAAAATTGCTGGCACCGGTAGCCCCACGAGGAAGGATTCTATTAGTTTACTTGCTTGAATCTGCTTCCAAACAAACTGTCGTTGAAATCTTGGGATAGTAATGTCACCAGATTTCCATTTAGCGAAAAGTCCTTCCAGTGTGAAATCAGCGGGATATGTTGCGATTTCGTATTCGGCTGGGCTACTATCATAATCATCAATTTCACTTTCTATTTCTTCGATCTCAATGTCGTCTTTTGTATCTAAAACTTGAAAGTTGTTCATAACCTGTGCTCCTTAGCAAAAATTAAAAATATTTTCTTTTTCCATTTATAAATGCAAACCAATATACTCAAAAATTATGTGACAAATTAGATATGGAAGAAGCAAACCTTAGTTTTCATCCTCCCTCCAAACGACACCAGCGCAAACCTTCTTTTCCAATCTGCAATCTATATCTCTTGTCTGGCTTTACCATGACTAATCTTCTGGATCTGTGATTCTTTTGCCCTCTATCTACAGAACTTCCCACGATAAACCATCTTGCTTTGGTGTCTACTTATTCTACCTAACCCTTCAGTGTGTCCGCAATATCGGGGGAAGATCAACCTTTTCTTTGGGCAGTTTATTTATCATTTATCCTGCTTTCTTTCTCTGAAGCTTTAATAACTTAACCTAATAAGTGGATTATTTCAATATATTGCCGCTCCAGAGTTCATACAGAAATTCATGCCACGGCATTATCTCTATATTGCCGTGAATCCTTTTTTCTTTTTCATTGCAGACAACGATGCCCCTTTTGGGAGAGTGAGTATCCATAAAAGCAATTAAACCCTTTAAATTTCTCACATCAACATTATCTGTGCCTTTTACCTCTATGGCCGTCTCGCCGTCCCCGATAACATAATCCACCTCAAGTCCGGATTTAGTCCGCCAGAAATTTATCCTAAAATCGTAACCTTTATAAGATCGGTATGCAACCATTTCCATGAGTATAAAATGCTCAAAAGCCTTTCCGAACTCAGTCCCCTTTTCTTCGGACAAATTCCTTTTTGTAAGGCATCCGGCTACGCCTACATCAATGAGATAATATTTTACCGCTTTGGTTATAACCTGCCGGGACTGCCTTTTCTTAAACGGCTCTATTCTAACGGCCATAAGAGTATCAACAAGTATCTGATAATATTCCTTGACCGTCTTTGAATCGACGCCGCAATCACGGGCAATATCGGAATAATTAGTAAGTTCTCCGTGCGAATAACCAAAGGCATCAAGAAATCTTGAAAATGCAGGAACATTACGGATCAATCCCTCGGCAAAGACCTCTTCTTTTAAATAATCCTGAACATAGGCATTTAACGACCTCTTTGCATTCTCACTGCTTTGGAGATAATGCAATGGTATCAGCCCCTGATTCAGCGCCCTGAGCAGGTTAAAATTATCTATTTCCGCCGTAACCAGAGGAAACATTTCATAGCGCCATGCCCTGCCTCCAAGAAGGTTGGCATGTCCTCGCTTTAGCTTTCTGGCGCTTGAACCGCAGAGGACAAACCTTAAGTCTTTATTTTCTATCAGCCAATGCACCTCATCCAGTACAAGGGGAACTTTTTGAACCTCGTCCAATATTATCGGATATTTAAGTAAAGCCTTGTCTTTTGCTAAAAGCATTTCACGCAACACTGCCGGATTCTTGGATATTTTAAAGAAAAGATCGGTTTTAAGAAAATCAAATACAATACTATCGGGAAAGCGGTTTTTCAGATATGTGCTTTTACCTGTCTTCCTAGCGCCCCATAAAAAAGCAGACTGTTTATCCGGCAGTTTGATATTCAGAATTCTTTTAAACTCTTTCATCCTGGACTAGACTCCACTTTAGTTTAACTAAATTGGAGTCTATCTCATTTTAGAAACTGTGTCAAGGTGATATGGCATTTCAGAGAGACAAAAAAACAAACGAGAAAGGACTAACTCTTATCCATCATACGACACCAGGGCAAACCTCCTCTTTCCGATCTTCAATCTATAGCTCTTCCCAGGCTCAAACTGGACCATCTCATCGGGGTCAGCGATCTTCTTCTCCTCTATATCTACGGCGCCCGCCGTAATAAGCCTCCTTGCCTCGCCGTTGCTCTTTACAAGGCTCGTCTTTGCGATAAGCCTAACGATCCCGATAGATGCCTTCCCATCTCTCTCCTCTACATCCTCCTTCGAGAGGGAAACAACAGCATCAGGCTCCTCCGGAAACTCCCGTTTGGTAAATTTCTTTTTGAAATCCTCTAATGCCTCCTGGGCCGACTGTCTCCCGTGGAACCTCTCCACAAGCTCAAAGGCGAGCATCTTCTTGGCCTCCATAGGATGCATCTCCTTTATCTCTTCCAGATTGCGCGAGGTCAGGAGTTCATAGTACCTCAGCATAAGCTGATCCGGTATCGACATAGCCTTGCCAAAGATATCATGAGGAGGCTCTTCAATCCCGATATAGTTTCCAAGTGATTTGCTCATCTTCTTTATCCCGTCTGTCCCCTCCAGGAGGGGGAGGGTGATGACTATCTGCTCCTCGAGGCCATACCTTTTTTGTATCGTCCTTCCCATAAGAAGATTGAATCTCTGGTCTGTGCCGCCGATCTCTACGTCCGCCTTTATTGCCACCGAATCATAACCCTGGATAAGGGGATAATAAAATTCAAGTATGGTTATCTCACGATTTTCCTTAAACCTCTTGGAAAAGTCATCCCTTTCAAGCATCCTGGCCACGGTCTGTCGTGAGCCTAGTTCAAGGATATCAAGACCTGAAAGCCTTGAAAGCCATTCACTATTAAACCTGACATTGGTCTTCTCAGGATCCAGGATCTTAAATACCTGCCTTTTGTATGTCTCGGCATTCTTCTCCACCTCATCCCTTGTAAGCATCTTCCTTGTCTCGGATTGGCCTGACGGATCACCTATCATGGCGGTATAATCACCGATGAGGAATATCACCTGATGGCCAAGATCCTGGAAATGTTTCAGCTTTTGCAGGAGCACTGTATGCCCCAGGTGGAGGTCAGGCGCTGTAGGGTCGAAGCCTGCCTTTATCTTAAGGGAGCTATTTGTCTCAATAGACCTTTTAATCTTTTCTCTGAGTTCAGAAACCTGGATTATCTCGGTCGCACCCCTCTTTATCAGCTCTATCTCTCTGTCTATGCGTGCCTCGATCCGGCTCATCTTAAAGCAGCCCCGCATTGTCTCAGCGTAGACTTTCCAGAGACTGTCAGGTACATGGATATCACGCTGTATTTCTTTTCCTTTATCCCATTCGCATTCATAATCTCCTCTGTAGTTTTATATTCTCCATTCTCCCTTCGATGTTTGATGATTTCCCCTGCAAGCTTTTCACCTACCCCCGGAAGCCTTGTAAGCTGATCCTTATCCGCATCATTGATATTTACAAGACCTTCAAGACATGAATCCTTCCTGTCTCCCCACTCTGTATTCTTCGTCCTCTTGGGCTGAAACACCTGATTTCTGGTATCAGGCACAGAAAGTCTGACATCTTCTTTATTGTATCCATTCCCGGAATCCCTATCAACAGCCGGCATCCTGACATCTGAACTTTTGATAGTAACATTATTATTAGCCCTTAGAATAAAGATAAGAAGTAGACCTGATATTAGGATAATGAGTTTTATTGCAATAGGTTTGACCATAGTTTCAGGCCCTGGTCACTTAATGTGGAGGCGTTACCCCTTCTTCTTTGGCGTATGGATAGAGACCCCGCCTACATCCTCCATCGCCTCCATCAACGCCTCCGATAGTGTCGGGTGCGCGTGTATGGTGTCAGCGATCTTCTCGTATGTGGCGCCTATCTTCATGGCAACTGCCGCCTCATGGATCAGGTCTGTAGCATGGGGGCCTATTATATGGACACCAACTACCCTCTTGGTCTTTTCATCAGAAACCACCTTTACCATGCCTGAAAGCTCCCCCATTGCTTGTGATTTTCCAAGGCCCCTGAAATTAAACCTCCCGACCTTTACACCTATTCCCCTATCACGCGCCTCGGACTCTTTTAGGCCTACTGTCCCTATCTCCGGGAGGGTAAATATGCCGGCAGGGACAATAGAGTAATCCATCTCCTCCTCGCCATCTATGCAGTTCACTGCTGCCACCTTCCCTTCCGCAGATGCCTTGTGCGCAAGGAGAAGGCCTCCGACAAGGTCACCGATAGCAAAGATCCCGGGGATACTTGTTTCCATCCACTCGTTAACCAGCACCTCACCTCTCTTGCCAAGGGTCACGCCGATCTTATCAAGGTTCAAACCGCCGGAACATAGCTCCCTTCCGATAGAGACAAGGATCTTATCTGACTCTATCACCCTCCCATCGCTCAAGGTAGACCTTAGTTTTTGCCCATCTTCTACCTTCTCTACCTTGACCCCGGTGATGACCTTTACATCCCTCTTTTTTAGCTCCCTCTCGAGCAAGGAGGCGATCTCTTCATCTTCAGTTGCAAGTATCCTTGGCAATAGCTCGACAATGGTCACCTCAACACCGAGGCCTGAATATATGGATGCAAATTCGCACCCTATTACACCCCCGCCTACTATCAAGATGGAAGAAGGGAGATCCCTCATGTCCAGCACGTCATCGCTGGTCATCACCCTCTTCCCGTCAAATGGGAACATAGGGATCTTTGCAGGTCTTGATCCTGTTGCCAGGATTATAGAGTCAGCCGATACTGTCCTTTCTTCCCCACCCTTTGTGACTACTTGAACCTGGTGTTTATCTGCCAGGCTCCCCCTACCCTCGATCAATTCTACGCCCCACGATTTAAATAGGGAGTGTATCCCCTTTATAAGTGTCCCGACTATCTTGTTCTTTCTGTCTATTATCCTGGAAAGGTCTGGGGTGACCTCGCCTGATATCTTGATCCCGAACTCCTCCGACTTCTTTATCTTATCCAGGACATCAACGCAGGAAATAATAGCCTTGCTAGGGATGCACCCGCGATTAAGACATGTCCCGCCCACCTCTCTGTCTTCAATAATGGTGACCTTTGCCCCAAGCTGTGCACCACGCAAGGCCGCCACATAGCCCCCGGGGCCGGCGCCTATAACCGCTATCCTCCTGGCCTCAGGCATCCTATTTCTCACCTTCTTTGATAAAGGCCTCGTATCCCTTTGCATCCATCAGTTGATCCAGATCTTTTGTGTTAGACATCTCTATTGCCAGGATCCATCCCTTGCCATATGGATCTTTATTTATGAGTTCCGGCGAGTCTTTCAATTCTCCGTTAACCTCTATGATCTTACCGCTGACAGGCGCAAGTGTCGGGGATGTTGTCTTGGTGGATTCCAGTTCGCCTATCTCCTGATTAACAGAAACAATGGCATCCTTCTCCGGCATCTCAATATAAACAATATCCCCCAATTCCCCCTGGGCATAGTCGGTAATCCCTATAATCGCCTTCTTCCCTTCCGCCCTTACCCAACTATGGTCGGTATGATACCTTAGATTATCTGGGTTCATCTTAGCCTCCAAAAAAGTGATAGGTTCATTAACATAATTAAGTGGTTAGATACTAAACGGAACCAGGCGAATTGTCAAGACAAGAGCCACTTCAGCCACCATTTCCGCTGAATATAATCCCGTAGTATTCTCCCATATTAACCGGACCTCCTGGTACATCGGCCTGGATCTCAAATAGTATCTTGCTATTTTTTATATAGCTTGAGAATTTCCTGGATAGGGATGAAAGATCAGCGCCGTCTTCTGGAGCCATTATCAAGAAGTAGTCTGGCCTGTATTTATTGGCCTCAAGGATATCCTCTGAATAGAGGGCCAGGGCATTGGCAGGATCATAGATAGATGCAGGATGGAATTCAACAGCAAATTTAATAGATTTGTCTATTTCCCGGCAGCCCTTCATTAGCGCTCCAAGGAACTTGTGGATCTTTCTCGTCTTCCATCCGCTCCACTTCCAGAAATCCGCGCCCGATGAACCTGAGGGAACAATAAAGAGGGATGCCGGATCCGCCTGTATACTAAAATCCTTATAAAATTCCTCCATGATATATCTGCCTGCGCCTTCATACTTACCGTAGCCGTACCCTTTCAAGATTATACCATCAGGGTGTTGGGATGCTATGGATCTGCATGCCGCCAGGATACTCTCCTGGGCCTCCTTGTTGAAAAGATCGAGCCTCATTGACCTTATAGTCCTCTTGCTTGCCGGATCATATGCCAGCTCCACCGCCTCGGTATCGCCTGTCCATCCCGGGTCTCTGATATCTATCTCGATAAACAGCTGAAGCCCATACCTGCGAGAGATATCAGTCAAGGGCTCCAGATCATCCACAGATATATTTCCCCTTGCCCTAAGTTTAAAGACCAGGGTATTTACGTCTGATCGGTATAAGGCCATAATATCCTTTGCCATGGCCTCCTTATCTGCACTTGCCGCAAGCTTCATGCCGACTATCTTACCTTCTTCTTTTTTGGCAATCTTCCTCTCAATAGAGTCAATGACAGACCCTGCCTCCTGGAAATGGATGCTCTCAGGATAATTTTTTAAAAATAACCCATATTCCCTGAGCGCATCCTTTAGATCCCCTTCCTCATAATAAGACCTCGCGATAATCCATTGGGTCTCGTGCAGAAGACTATCACCGGGATAATCCTCTATTATTTTATAAAATTCCCTCCTTGCACCTGTAAAATCCCTGAAATTAAACAGCCTCATCCCCTCTATAAAAAACGCACGAGCACCCTTGTCTTTAGAGATGGCCGACTCATCGGTACCTATTCCCTGAAGATCAAAGAGGCAGCCTGAAAGGAGGATGGACATGTAAAGATATATTAATAATCTAAATGGCATAATTATGATCATCAAAGATTAGGGGAATACTTTTACCACAACTCATATATTTTGTATAGGGACAAGTAAGGGGCGTGAAAGAGTTAATTGAGACTGGTGTAGTTATATACCGTTTTTTGTACCAACATACTCAATCTTGGGTCCAACTATACGTGATCGGGGAGGAGGGGCAAGTTTCTTGATTTTAACATAGACCACTGGTTGACCTTCTTCGGCGCGGGCTTTGGCAATCCGCTCGTTTTCTTTACAAAGGGCAGGGTCATCATCGGGCAAGAGAATAAGCAGTGCACCATCTGGAATATTTTCTGCAAAGTTGGGATGTTCGACAATATATTTATCAAATTCTGTCCCTAACAGCAAGTTCCTATAAAAGGTTTTTGTTCTTTCTTTCATTTACTTTTCTCCTTCAAATAATCTTCCAAATATCGTTCCCAGTGTCGATTGATATCTTCCTCAGCCATAGTAAATGCCTCATTGTAATCTGCAGCTTGCATAGAAACCTTTTCTGCTGTTCCATCCGGATGGAACAAATCAGCATGTGCAAAGCCGTGAACCGTATCATATCGGATAACCGGATACCATTGCGCCTCTAAAAATGTCTCATACTGGATAATAAATTGCTTTATCCTCCCTTTCTCAATCAGAAATGAAACCCTTACCCTGTTGTCCAGATCGAGATAGCGTATAAAAAATTTGTGTTTCAACAAACCATTTTATAATAACATAATCTTAAATCCAGTAAGTTTTTTCTCCAGGTTGGTAGTGTATACGACTTGAAAAGACTTGTCAATGCACACCGTGTGCAGAACATGGGTTTTAAATTTTAAGAGTGCTGGCCATGAAGTGATTATAATCTTTTTATAATAAGTACAGACCTTCCAGAAAGTCCAGTTGACCGAGTAAGATTTATCCGTCGCCCTATTGTTGGAAAAGTTGAAGAGAAAATTTCTATCATTACCAAGACCAGAGAATAACTCCTATCCCATTTTCCTCCACTATTTTTGGCCCTTTCCATAGACGGTATTGTCCTATATTACAGAAATTTTAGTACTCCACAGCTAAGAAAGTTTATCAGTTTTATTTTTCCTGAACCGGATAAATAAATGTATCGGAACTAAGCGTAAAAAACAAAACCCCCGGTCTTAGGCCGGGGGATTTAAAAATCTTTCTTGTCTTAGAAGCCTGCTTACCCTCTTATCCTCTTCCTTCCCCAGAACCCAAGGCCCACTAGGCCGGAGCCAAGAAGGAGTAGGGTAGAAGGTTCAGGAACTGAGGTCGCAGAGAGATTCCCATCGAAAGCAACTTCTCGGATCTCAATACGACAGCAAACCCCACCGGTGAGCAACGTTAGCGTCTCTAAATCGACCCTGCTTACGTCTTGTACGGTCGAGGCAAATGAATAGGTTTGACCGGCAAATTGACCGTCCGGCGCAGTCAATGTCGCAGTGCTTTGGATGAGGTTGTCGGATGCATCGTAGAAGTGAAGCATGAATGTCCCGACTCCCTCATGAAACACGTTGAGGTCATTCCACAACGTAAAACTCTGAAGATCAAAATTGCCGAGCAGATCAAGTTCGATTATTCCGACCGCACCGTCGAGACCAGCAAATCCGTTAAAGTTTGTAGTATCGCCGTCAGCGATCTGATTAATGTCTGTGCCAAAGCCAAGGCAAATAGCGGGGTTACAGGGTGGAATGGTTGTAGAAGGCGTAATAAAGCTGGGGCCCTGAATGGGCATGGCATGCGACGGGTTTGTCTGAGCGAACATTAGGATGAGGCAGATTGTCGTAAATAATACAAACCTTTTTTCTGTAATGTTTTGTGCAATTTGTTTAGTAAACATCACTCACCCTCCCGAAGTTAGAAATTAGTGGGGGTTGCGTTTCATGCTTCATTAGACCCCAGCAGCGCACCCCCTGAAATGAAGAGGCATAACCATACATGCTGATTAAATCTGCAAGGCGTATACCATACTAAGCATGAAATAGAGGCGTGCTTTATAACTGGCTAATAAGTCTCGCAAATTAAGATATTTTCGAGTAGAACTTCCAATTCTGGTATTGTCAGGATAAATGGCCGTGTCTATTTTTCCGACACGCCTTTTTCTTTCAATCTATATGGTCTTATTTTATAAGTGATTGAATTTTAAATGTTTATTCATTTTGAGGACTTAGTTTATCCAAAAAATGGGATTATAAGGGTAAAATCGTGTCTAATTTTCCGACATTTTTTGGGCCTTTTTTGAGGAAAAGTGGGCATTTTATGGAGGAGTTTCAGGGAATTATCCTTTTTTATCAATAAGATACCTCCAGGAAGGCCGTGTCTATTTTTCCGACTTTATCAAATATCCACTTAAAGAAGCAAAGAGGATAGTTCGGGAACAGACCCTTGATTGACCCGCTCTTAATTAAACTGATAGAATCAAATTAAGATGAAAGAGGCCCTGTTATACAAAAAACTCGACAACAATAAGGTCAAATGCAATGTCTGTCAGGTAGGCTGTATCGTATCCGACGGAAAACGGGGCGCATGCAGGACCAGGCTAAACGAGGATGGTATCTTCTATACGCTTATTTACAGCAAGGTCTCATCGATCCATGCCGACCCCATAGAGAAGAAACCCCTCTATCATTTTTATCCAGGGACATATTGTCTTTCACTCGGAACCCTCGGCTGCAGTTTTCATTGCCCCGGCTGTCAGAACTGGCAGATATCCCAGTCTGATGTAGATCTGGACCAGGAGATTATGACAGACGTGACGCCTGAAGAGTCAGTCAGACTCATAGAGGAATCCGGTTGTAAAGGGATATCCTGGACATACAATGAGCCCTCCATATGGTTCGAGTATACTCTCGATGGGGCAAGACTTGCCAAGGAGAAGGGCCTTTATACAGTATATGTCACAAATGGCTATATGACTATTGAGGCGCTGGATACCATAGGGCCATACCTCGACGCCTTCAGGGTTGATATCAAAGGGTTTTCAAGGGAGTCATACAAAAAGATTACAGGGCTATCCAAATTTGAAGGTATTCTAGAAGTAGTTATCAGGGCAAAGAAGAAATGGGGGATGCATGTTGAGGTGATTACAAATGTTACTCCCACGATCAATGACTCGGATCAGATGCTGCAATCCATCGCATCATGGATAGCAGGAAACCTTGGGCCGGATGTCCCATGGCATGTAACCAGATTCCATCCATATCTTGACCTCTCCCATATACCTCCAACACCTATAGAAACCTTGGAGAGGGCAAGGGAAATAGGGATCAAGGAAGGGCTTAATTTTGTCTACATAGGGAATGTCTCTGGTCATCCAGGCGAGGATACTCACTGCCCTGGCTGCAAGATGATGATAATCAAGAGGGATGGTTTCTGTGTCTCTGAATATCATATCAAGGATGGGGCCTGTGAATATTGTGGGAAGGTTATTTCTGGCAGATTTTAAGCTTTATGGGAGGATAGGAGGGGCGGGTGAAAATTTTTATGCGACACCTTGAAATCTTTCTCGTAATCTTTCGATCATAAAAATTTGAAAACACTCCTCCTATCCTTGTTTGGATACTTATGGAAAAGCGGATCAAAGAAATATTTGCGCTGCTCGACAAAAAAAATCCAGACGCCAGGACTGAACTAAGATCTGCTAATCCCCTGGAACTCCTGGTGGCTACAATTCTTTCTGCCCAGTGTACAGACGAGCGGGTAAACAGGGTAACAGAAAGGCTGTTTAAGAAATATAAGAACGCCGCTGATTATGCTAAAGCAGAGTTGACAGAACTTGAGGAGGATGTGAGGCCCACAGGATTCTACAAGAACAAGGCCAGGGCGCTAAAGGAGATGGGAAAGGCCCTATGCGAAAGATTCGGCGGCAAGGTCCCGGACAACATGGAGGACCTGACAACACTCCCTGGCGTTGGAAGAAAGACGGCCAATGTGATCCTTGGCAACTGCTTTGGACAGCCTGCTATTGTAGTGGATACCCATGTAAAAAGGGTATCCCAGAGGCTTGGTCTGACAGATACCGATGATCCTGAGAAGATAGAATTCAGGTTAGCCGAACTCATTCCCAAGGAGAGATGGACAGCAGCCTCCCATCAACTCCTCCTTCATGGCAGATATACCTGCACTGCAAAGAACCCCACGTGCCCTGAGTGCATCTTAAATAAGATATGCCGGTGGGAGGGGAAAAGGGTTTAGTTATTTCTCCTCTTCCCTTACATCACCATCCACTGTGGATAAGGCAGGGGTCGCGCGCTTACTTCGTCAAGGTGTCTGATCTCATCATCGGTGAGATTGAGGGCAGCGGCCTTTAGGTTTTCTGAGAGCTGCCTTGTGTCTTTTGCACCCAGGATCACACTGGTGACATAAGGTTTGGCACATAGCCAGGCAAGGGCAACAGCCGCCTCGCCTATTCCTCTTTTTTTGGCAATTTCTACCAGCAGGTCAAGAACCTTATCCCCATGGCCTGTATCAATAGGCGGAAAACCTCCATCCAGAGAGGCTGTCCTCCTCCCCTTAATTCCTTTTCTATACTTCCCGCTCAGGTATCCCCCTGCCAAAGGGCTCCATGTAAGGATCCCTACCTTTTTATATTCACATAAGGGGACAATCTCGTTTTCAATGTCCCTCCCTGCAAGGCTATAATAGACCTGCGCTGTCTCAAACCTGGCAAGCCCTGCTTTTTCTGAAACAGCAAGGCTTTCAGCCATCTGCCAGGCGGCAAAATTGGAGCACCCTATATATCTCACCTTCCCTGACCTCACAAGGTCATCAAGGGCTCTCAGTGTCTCTTCGATAGGCGTGAATGGATCCGGGCTGTGCACCTGGTAGAGGTCAATATAATCAGTACGAAGGCGCTTCAGGCTTCTATCTATTGAAGTTAGGATATGATGCCTGGAGAGACCAACATCATTAGGCTCGTCGCTCATCTTGCCACGCACCTTTGTGGCAACGATATATTTGTGCCTCCTCCCTTCCAGGATCTTTCCAAGGAACTCCTCTGATTCGCCAAAGCTATAGATATCAGCAGTATCAAAGAAATTAATACCGGCATCGATGGCCTGATCTACTATGGATGATGCCTCTTTTTCAGAAAGACCGCCCAGGCCCCACTGGTTCTTCCCGAAGGTCATGGTTCCAAGGCAGCACTCTGAAACAAAGAGGCCTGTATTTCCCATTTTTTTCAGCTTCATATATAACCCCTTACTATCCCTTAAGATTTATATACCTTGGCAAGGGAAAGCTCCTCCTCCCTGCTCCTCACTTCTCCGTCAAGCCTCGCATCAAGGATCTTATCCATGATCTCCTTGAAGAGAGGTCCAGGGGCAAACCCGATCCTCTTCAGATCACTCCCTGTAATAGATGTCTTTATGCCCTGGAGATTTGCAAGGTAAAGGGAGATGGCCTTCTTCACCTTGTCCTCTTTGGTCTTTGCCATCATCAAAAGCAGCAACTCGATGGAGACAGGCTTTAAGAGGTGGTATATCTCGCTGGGTCTGATATTTTTCTGCCTGTACAGCTTTATTGATATCCGCTTTATCTCATCCCTTCCATAGATGATCTTCTCTTCAAATTGGCCGGGGATCGTAAGCCTCCGGCATACCTCAACAATATATTCCTTTCCCAGCTCGTCCAGAAGGCCCATAAAATAGACCTGCCAGTTTATAACCGGCTTATCAAGATAGAGGAGTTTATGCCAGGCAATGACATCATTAATATTTGAAAAGAGGGCCTCAATATAGGATGTCAACCTTATTCTGGGATGTATAAACTTAAGCAGGTCAAACTCATTCATCCTCCTTACAGCCTTTATGGGGTCAGGCTCTGAAAAGATCAGGACCAACTCGTCAAAGAGCCTGTGGCCTGAAAGCCTGTGGAATAGCTCCATCATAACAGCGCTCTTGATCAGGTTCTGTGTGTATTTCCCGATCCTGAAATTGAATCTCTGCTCAAATCTTATGGCCCTGAACACCCTTGTAGGATCCTCGATAAAACTTAGATTATGAAGGACCTTTATAGTCTTTTCCTTTATATCCCTCTGTCCGCCAAAGAAATCTGTCAAGTTTCCATAATTTTTCTTATTGAGTTTAATAGCAAGGGTATTAATCGTAAAATCACGCCTGTAGAGGTCCTTTTTTATAGAAGCCCTCTCAACAGTCGGGAGGGCCGTGGGATACTCATAATATTCCATCCTGGCAGTTGCCACATCAAGTTTAAATCCGTCCTGAAAGACAATTACAGCAGTCCCGAATCTATGGTGGCTTTTTATCCTTGCAGAGTGCCTTTGGGCAAACGTATTTGCAAAAGCTATCCCGTCACCTTCTATTACAATATCAAGGTCAAGGTTTGCCTGGCCCATCAGGAGGTCCCGCACAAACCCGCCGACTACATAGGCCGATACATCCATCTCGTCCGCCACAGACCCGAGACCTCTCAGCATCTCATCTATATGTACCGGGAGCTTTTCATTTAAGACAGATCTAAGGTTCCTGCTATATGTATAATGATAATCTCCCTCTTCATCGATGAGGCTAGGTTTCATTACTATATCATCATGGAGTGTCCTCAAAAGGTCGGTCCGTGTGATACCGCCTACAATCTTCCCCTCTTCGACAACAGGGACAAACCTCTGGTTGAGCTCTATCATCTTCGACTCAATCACTCTAAATGGGGTATCAGGGGCCGATTCATATACATCAGACTGCATGAGTTCCCTTACCTTTGCGGAACTTAAGCCGTGGAAGATCGATTTCTGGATCACCTCTCTCGTCATCAGACCGAGGAACCTGTCATTGTCCAATACGGGAAGCACATTAACCCCATACCTGGTCATCAGGCTTTCCGCATCGGTGACTATCTTATCCGCATCAATCGTCTTAAGAGGAGAGGTCATTATCTCCCTGGCAACCACTGTGTGCCTGACCTTCTCTTTCAATATCTCAAGAAGCCTCTCTTCTACCTGTATCATGGTCAGGTCTTTTATGCTGGCCGATGCGGCGTTTCTGTGGCCGCCCCCGCCAAACTCAGATGCAATCTCGCCTACATCAATCTCCTCCCTCCTGCTCCTCGCGACCATCTGAACGGTGTCGGCCATATTTACAATGGCAAAGAGGACATCTATATTTTCCATGTCCCTTAGCTTATGGACAACGCTGGCCATCTCGCCGATAAATTTGCTGCAACTCGCAGTAGCAACGGCCACCTTAACCCCTTCTACATAATAATCCCTTGCCGAGTGCAGGAGTTCGTCCAGGAGAGAGATCTCATCCGGCGAGAGATCCCTTGTTATATAGTTGGAGACAATATTTAAGTCAGCGCCCTTCTTTAAAAGATAACTTGCGGCCATTAGATCCCTGTCTTTAGTGCAAGGAAATGTGAGCGAACCTGTCTCTTCATAGATACCAAGGGCGAGGATGGTCGCCTCTAAGGGGGTAATGGGGATCCTCTTCTTTTTCAGGATCTCAACCAGTAAGGTCGTAGTCGCCCCTATATCATCCAGTACCTCAACAACACCATGGAGTTCACTGTCAGACGGGGGATGGTGATCATAGATATGCATCTTAAGGCCATCCTTCTTTACTATCTCGGAAAACCTCCCTATCCTCCTAGGGTTTTTAGTGTCGACCAGTATAAGGGTGTCCACAGCATCAAGATCGATATCCTTTATCCTGTCGAAAACAAGATGGTAGGCAGAAGAAAAATCCCTCATGCTCTTTTCCATTGATCCGGGGAATATCATCCTGGCGCCGGGATATATCTTGCTTGCAGCCACCATCGAGGCAAGGCCGTCAAAATCGGCATTGACATGGGTTATTATGACCTTCATAGGATTATTTTATCACAATAGGATCTGGATCGGGGATCACAACCACAATCTCCCTATAATGAAACGCCAATTAGGAGATATTACCTGCTCAATTCTGAAACTGATGAAATCGGCCCTTTAAACCCTATATCCGAAAACTGTTTGAAGTGCTCTGTTCCACATTTTATTTTTATTTTTTCACTACCTCTTAATTCCTGACCTTTTTCTTTTGTCTCCGCCACAAAATAGACCTTCTTTTCTCCCTTGAAGACTATCGCCCAATCAGGATTATATGTGCCTATGGGGGTATTTATCTTGAACCAAAAAGGGAGCTTGAAAAAGAACTCTATGTTCTCGCTGCTTTCGCAGTCTCTGTCAAATTGATTTTCTACTGAAGAATCGAGCGGAATATAGTTGTCGTAAATGGTTTTGCCCGTGTTATGTACCGTAAATGTGAACCGCTCAAGCGTTATAAATTTGATAATCAAGAATCCCCTCACGCTTTACACCTTTTTCATGAAATCCTAAGCCGGGGATTTTTAAGAAAGTAGAAATACCAATCTCCTGATTTACGAATATAGATCCCCGATATTCATTATCCGCGATCTTGTCTCGTCTGAAGTCGATAAAAACGAAATATTCAGATTCCTTAAGAAATGAAAAGATATGTTCTGTTAAAGCCTCTGGTGAATGCACTCTTTCTGCAAAATAGGTTTCAAACCCTCTCTCTTTAAAAAATTGATCAACCGAGAGACCTATGTTACGCTCTTTCGGTTCTTTCTGACCGCAACTGATAAAGACACGCGATTTTCTCATACCTTTTCCTTATATCGGCTTAAAATCCGCCCTAACATCCTGCATTTGTAATGCAGCATTGGAATCTCTTTCCTTACTGCTCTTCTCTCATTTTTAACTTTTTTACCACCCAACCTCATTCCTCTTCCAATTTGCCGATCAATCCCTTTGCATCTTTTTCTTCCAGTTCCAGTTCAGGAAATGTCATTTCATTTCTTCACTACTTCCCAGTAACCGCCCTTGTCCGGGCCGATGCGTCTGATTAAGCCTTTTTCTTTCAACCATGAAATATTTTCCTGTATTTTTCTCTGAGAGATTTCCACAATCCCAGATAATTCTTTTGCGGATATGGTTTTATTTCGCTGCATATGGTTAATTATTTTTTGCCGGGCTGCGGTCAATTTTTCTACGACCTCTTCTACGCCCTTTTCTACGACCTTTTTACATTCATAATAACTTTTCCGCTTAAAAGTAGCAATAAACTTTGTCCCTACCTCGCTGAATTCGGCATCAGGTTCTTTGGAGAGTATCAGCTTGATTCCTCGCCCCCATTTCTCTATAAAATGAACACGATGAAACATCTCCGCAATCAACTCATTTCTTCTTTCTGAGACCATCTTTGTCCTGATGGTTTCTATGGTCAATCCGCCATAAAGCAGTCCCGGACTTCTTATTTCAATGCGGTCTTTGAAAACAGCGATATTAACAGAATCAAACTCACGGTAATCCCTGTGGCAGAAGGCATTGATTATAGATTCCCTGAAAGCTGCCTTATCAATCTCAGGCACATCTATCCTTCTTAACCCTTCCAACTTCATACCGATATGAATATTTTTCAAGATGTATCCTTCGGATTTTTCTATCAGGTAGAAGAGGTCTCCTTCAAAATCCTGCATATCAATGGTGTATGTTGTGTCTGTTGTGCCGAAGACAGCGCATCTAAGCCTGGCATTAGGGAAAAACACCTGCGGTTTTTTGGCAAACAGGATTACGGCTGTATTGAGGATCTTATTGTCAGATGTGAGCTTTAATTTTTCGAGTGCATTGCGTAGAGTGTCATATTTCAACCCTGAGCCTTTCAAAAAAGATTTAACTTTCTTTGCGCTTATGTCTGCGATCTTTGCTTCTTTGCAGATTTCGGTATCCCATCTTAATTTTTCTTTATTCTTTCCGAGAATCAGCACTTCGAGCTCTTTAGCACTTAATTGACGGTCTTCATCCGCCACCCGTATATATGCCCTGGCATAAGCAAAATAGGGAATATCGTTACCTTTAAACCGGACTCTGATACATGTTTTGCCGTCTATTTCGATACGGTTTATATGAGGATAGATTTTGGGTTCAATATGGTCTGCAATGGATTTTGATACATCACGGATGGTTTTTTCTGTTATGTTCTGACCGATAACAATGCCGCTGTTTTTAATTCCAAAAAACAATTCTCCATGTTGATGTTTATTGAGGGTTGCCGCTATTGATATGATCGCCTCTTTAATCTCAGAAGTAGATTTTTTAAGTTCCAATGTTTCGGATTCAATA
>CAYZUL010000013.1:0-52482 GCA_964481895.1 uncultured Nitrospirota bacterium
TAAACCAACGCCCCCTCTTATCCCCCTCTTTGATAAAGAGGGGGAAGGGGGAGTTGGGGAGTTACCCTTTGGAAAAGGGGGATTTTGATTGCACCTTCGTATTAGCTTCCCTTAGTATAGGTGACCTTCGTCCTTCATGGCGTCTTTAATATCCCGGCCAGGATCTCATCAGGGGTGATGAGACTTGCTACCTTGTTTATCCCAATTACCTCTTCTTTCTTCAGATGGGGCAGGAGTACAGACCGGTACAGGCCTGATATGTTCTCCTCCGGGATGATGACCCGCTTTATTCCAGAAAGGGAAGACATTAGGATTGACTCCGGTACGGGGAATAACGAATATATGGTCAGATGGGATACAGCCAGACCCTGCATCCTTGCCGTCTGTACTGCGGCACGTGCTGCCCGATCAGTAACGCCATAACTAATTACCAGTGTTTCGGACCCTGCCTGGGGATCGTATTTAACCCATGTAATCTCCGGCATCTGGTGCCGGATCTTTACATCAAGGTGTCCAAGCATGGCAACGGCATCGGGTCCATCCTTAATGAGCTCCCCTTCCTTGTTGTGGGCTGAGCCGGTGATGGTCACCTTAAACGGGCCTCCCACAGGGGCAAACAGGGGGGGATCTGCCGGCTGCTTAAAACCATATGTCAAATATGGCTCGTCTCCACGGAACAGCGGCCGGTCTTTTACTTCCAAATAGGGAAGACGGGCCAGGTCTACTGTTTCCCAGGTCATGGTCAGCTCTTTTTCGGTCAGGAGGATCACAGGGGTGCGCAGGGTTTCAGCTATATTGACAGCACGAATGACGGCCTCATAGGCATCAGATGGTCTGGTCGGACAGATGACGGGCAGGGGATAGCCTCCTGAGATGCAGTATTCGGCGAGAAGTATATCCCCCTGGGCGCTCTGGGTGGCGGCGCCGGTGGAAGGGCCCAGCCTCTGGGCCAGTGCGATTACAACAGGTGTCTCGGTCATCAGGGCATAGCCGATGGTTTCAACCATCAGGGTAAAGCCAGGGCCGGATGTTGCGGTCATAACCTTCATGCCCCGGAGGGAGGCCCCTACACAGTAACAGAGGGCAGAGATCTCGTCCGGGGCCCCGATGGCTATCCCGCCCAATTTCGGCAACTCTGACATCATGGCGGTGTAAATATTGCTTGCAGGCGTGATGGGATAGCCTGCGTAAAACCGTACCCCGGCATAAATTGCACCGGTCGCGATCATATCGGCCCCGGAAACGATTTGCAACTGCCTACACTCCATTTTTTTGCTGATTTAACCTGCTGCCGGTTTATTCCCCTGTAATGGCTTCAATAAACCTGAATCTGATCCTGCCTTCCAGCCATTTCTCAGGGCACTCCTTTGTATTTATACCAAATATCCCTATCTCGGAATGTTTAAGCGGCTGCTCCAGACCTTTCGGATTCCCAAAGACAATTACCCTTGGCCGTAGTTCCATCTCCTCAGAATAGACCACCTTCCCCTTTTCATCCAGAAGATCAACCTCAACGCGGACCCCTTTTAATTCCTTTGTCCCAAGGTTCTCCATCTCTCCGAAGACCTCACAGGAAACCATATTCTTTTCGAAATCCTGGTATTTGTGGGCGTGGAAGCCCAAGAACCTGACAGGGCCCGGCTCCTTTCCCTCGCTTTCGTAACTAAAAACAGCCGACAGAAAAAGAATAGAAATAATACAGATTATATGCCTGATATCGCGCCTCATCCCACGATCCTCACCTTGCCCTTTAATCCTGATGAGATATGTACCTTCCCGTCTTTGTCTACTATGACACCCTCAATGTCTGCAAGACTCTCGATCAGTTCCATCCCCTTTTCCGGTCCCATAACAAAGATCCCTGTTGCGTATGCATCGGCCATTATCCCTGACTTTGCTATGATGGTCACGCTCTGGCACTCCCTTGCCGGTTGAAGTGTAACAGGGTCCAGGATATGGTGATATCTTACGCCATCCTTTATAAAATACCTCTCATAATCTCCCGATGTTGATATCGCCTCATCGGAAAGTTCTATCTCCGCAAGGATTGCTCCTTCCTTTCTCGGGTGTCTTATCCCTACTTTCCATGGCTTCTTATCCGGCCTCTTACCAAAGACTTTCAGGTCGCCTGCAACCGCTATTATACCGTCTTTTATCCCGAGACGCTTTATGATCTCCTCTGCCCTGTCTGCCGCATAACCCTTGGCTATACCTCCGAGATCTATTCGCATTCCAGTCTTTTTCAGGAAGAGCTTTCTGCCGTTTTCGTCCAGGGAGATCTCTTTATAGTCGATCACCGGTTTTATCTTTTCGAGCTCATTCTCGTCCGGCAGGCGCTGTTCTCCTCCTATATCCCAGAGTCTTATTGCCGGTCCAACGGCAATATTAAATCCGCCGTCTGTATTCTCTGAGACCTTAAGGGATGTCTTCACAACATCAAAAAACTCCTGATCAACCTTTACTCCCTCAACCCCGGCCTCCCTGTTTACCTTTGATATCTCACTCTGATCTATATAGGTGGACATCATCTCTTCAAGGCGTCTAATCTCCTTAAAACCTGCAGTAATGGCCAGATCGGCCCTCTCTTCTTCACTTGAGATGGCTGTAATCTCTACAATGGTCCCCATCAGCATCTGCTGTCTTTTGAATACAGATGGAGGCCTCTTGCTGCAACCAGAAAATAGTATGAAAAATATAATAAAGGTCAAGGCCAAGGCCGAGAAAAATCCTTTCCTTACCTCAACCTTAGCCTCAGTCTTTTTCATTGTTTGATTATCTCCTCATGGTCTATCTCTTCAATATTGATGATCTTGCTAAAGGTGTTGACGATGGCCTTTGCCTTTTCAAGGAAGACTATTCTCTCTCTTTTTATCCCCTCAATCTCAGATCTGAGGAAGGCCATCTCCTTTCTTGCAGCACCGATTATCTCTTCACCCCTCAGTTCCGCCTCTTTAATTATCAGCTGGGCCTCCTTCTGTGATGCCTGCTTAATCTCTTCTACCAGGTCATGGGCCGTCAACAGTGTACTGCTTAAGGCATGCTCCTTCTTTTTTAACTCGGAGAGCTGGTCATCAATGGAGGAGAGCCTCTCTTTGAGAGAGCTGTTCTCTTTTATTATGACCTCAAACTCATCACTTAAGAAACCAAGAAAGGTGTCGACCTCCTCCTTGTCGTATCCCCGCATCCTTACCTTAAAACTGCTCTGTTTGATCTCCATGGGGGTTATCTTCATAAAGACCTCCTAAATATGTTAATGCCATTAAAACCTTAGTGCAATCTCCATCAATGATCTTATCAGGAATTCCCTCATAAAATATATGATCAGGATTGCAATAAAGGGAGACAGATCCAGACCGATACGGTAAGTTGGCAGTAATCTTCTGATCGGGGAGAGGATAGGTTCTGTGACCCTGGTCAGGAACTGGACTATCGGATTATACGGGTCCGGATTAACCCATGTGATAAGGGCCCGGATAATAACGACCCACATGAAGAAATTGAGCGCCATATCCAGCACCTTTGCAAAGGCGTTTAAAAAATTACCGAGTATAAACATCTGTACAGATTACCTCCTCCCTAATTCCCCGGCCCTGATTGTTGCCGCCTCAATGGCCGAAATGATAGTCCCGCGGACCCCTTCTTTTTCCAATCTATGGAGTCCCGCGATCGTAGTCCCTCCAGGCGATGCTACCCTGTCTTTCAGCGACCCGGGATGTTCGCCTGTCTCTAAAACCATTCTCGCCGATCCCATAAGGGTCTGTGATGCCAGGAGCATGGCGGTCTCCCTTGGCAGGCCCATCTTGACACCACCATCGGCCATAGCCTCCAATATAAGAAACACAAAGGCAGGGCCGGAACCGGCAAGTCCTGTCACTGCATCGAGATATTTTTCTTCCAGGACAACAGATCTTCCTACTGAGTTAAAGAGGGAAGAGATCCATTCTGTTTCTTCCTCTGTTACTCCCTTGCCTGGCGCTATTGCCGACAGCCCCTCTCCCACCAGCACCGGTAGGTTCGGGACGGCCCTGATTACCCTTGCCTGCTTATCAATGCCTTCTGCGATCCTTGATATGGGTATGCCCGTTACAATCGAGATTATAAGCTTCCCTGGATCGAATTGCTCCTTTATCTCCACTAACACAGAATCAACAACAAAAGGTCTGACAGAGAGGACTATCAGGTCAGAGAGTTTTAATACCTCTTTATTGCCGGATCTTGTCTCTATGCCGTACTTCTCCCTGAGGTACCGTAATCTGTCAGGAGATACATCGGATACAAAGATCTCCTTCTTGTTACAAAGCCCTGCCTTTATTATCCCCCTGATCATGGCCTCTGCCATATTACCGCCGCCGATAAAGGCGATCTTTTTTATAGACGCCATTGCTATCCCCTTCTGGGCCCGAATATGGCCCTCCCGACCCTTACCATGGTTGCCCCCTCTTCCACTGCTACCTCGAAGTCATCAGACATCCCCATGGAAAGCTCCTCCATATAAATACGGTCTATCCCTTCTTTAGCTATATATTTTGCCAGTTCACTCAATTTCCTAAAAAAAATCCTTGACCCTTCAGGGTCAGAAGAAACCGGCGGGACAGTCATCAGTCCCCTTACGGAAATATGCTTATATAAGGATGTCTCTTTTATCAGACCCAGCGCCCTCTCCGGCATAATGCCTCCTTTTGTATCCTCGCCGCCGACATTTACCTCAAGGAGGACCTTCTGGATCAGACCTCTTTTTTCTGCCCATTTATTTATCTCTTCGGCAAGGGGCATTGAGTCTAAGGAGTGGATAAGATCAAACCTTCCGGCTGCGTCCCTCACCTTATTCCTCTGGAGCTTCCCTATAAAGTGCCAGGAAATATGGGGAGGCAGCCCTGTTCCTGTCTCCCTTATTTTGTATAACTTATCTATTTTGTCTATCTTGTTTATGGCCTCCTGTACACGGTTCTCACCGATAATATCTACTCCATATCTGATGGCCTCATTAAGCCTTTCTGCAGTAACACCCTTTCCTGCAGCAACAAGTCTTATAGCCCCGGGCCGGCGCCCGACCGATAGGGCAGCCTTAGCTATTCTCGTCCTTACGACCTCCAGGTTATTCATGATATCCAGATCCATATGTAGCCGCTTAAACCATTTCCATCATAATGCCGGAATATATATTGCCTACTACCTTTCCGTCTCTCCTGTAGGAGGGGAGCCGGACCGGATGGCATGATGTGCAGATATTTACAGAGAAGATCCTATCTTTCCTGATGCCAAGGTCCAGGAACTGCCTTCTGTTGAGTCCTTCGAGATCAAACATTCCCTTGCCTTTATCCCTCTCCTCAATGATATCTTTCCATTTTGGATGCCTCTCCCTTACCGGTTCAAGGACTTCGTCCCCGACCTCATAGCAGCAGGGGCCTATGCTTGGGCCGAATCCGACGATAAGTTCCTCCTCCTTCGATCCAAAAAACTCCTTCATCTTCATTACAACCTTCACAGGCAGGTTCAATAAAGACCCCCTCCAGCCTGCATGTACAGCCGCTATAGCCCTGTTGTCAGGATCTATTATAAGGATGGGGAGGCAATCCGCGGTCCTGATTTCAAGGATAATATCATCCTGATTTGTTATGAGGGCATCATAACCATTATTGAATATCCTGCTATTGCGGAACAGGTCCAGATCAAATGTCTTTCTGTCAACAACGAGGATGTTATCACTATGCACCTGTTTTACCCTTATAATCTTCTTCCTGTCCATCATATCGGGTCTTATGGTGAAGTGATGATAAAATCCGTCAACATCGGAAAATCCCTCCAGTCTGAAAGTCTCCTCTTCGTAAAGAGGTCTTTGTTCAGGCAACATTCTCAATGGCCTCCATATACTCCCTTATCAGGATCTCCTTTTTTACGCCAGGGTCTATGTGGTCCCAGGGCAGGATCTCATCCAGACCCATCTTTCTGTAAACGTAAAAGTCTGTGTCAAGATCAGATTGCCGGGAGGCAGCCTTCCAATTTTCCCCTGAGACAAACTGGTTTAGAAGGATCTTCCCGACCCTCCTGTCACCCCTTGAAAGGAGCGTCTGTATATAGGACCACTTGGGCAGCTCATGTATTATCTTTACATTATCCAGAAGGGAAATCCCCTTTTTAATATATCTGAGCTTCTCTTTCAGGGACTTTACATGGTCCATAGGAAACCATTGCAGGGGGGTATGGGGTTTTGGGATAAAGGGGTTTACACTTAGTGTAATAGAGCCTATCCTCCCCTTCTCCTTTCCGATCTTCAGCATAATCTCCCGGGCCCTCCTTGTCAGAATGAGTATGGCATCTATGTCAATATTTGTTTCAGTAGGGAGGCCTATCATAAAATATAGCTTTATATTAGGGATATCACTCCTTAGTATCAGCTCTATCCCCTTCAAGATATCCTCATCTGATAATTTTTTATTTATAAGCTTTC
The DNA here is from genome assembly GCA_964481895.1 of uncultured Nitrospirota bacterium. Taxonomy (GTDB): domain Bacteria; phylum Nitrospirota; class Nitrospiria; order JACRHA01; family JACRHA01; genus JACRHA01. The sequence goes on from CAYZUL010000013.1 coordinate 6,449, forward strand.
TCAACCTTTCTGATCCAGCCTCCGGCGCCAGGGCTATGGTCTTATGTCCGCTCTCTGTCAGCATCATTAATAGATCCGGGGATAACGAATCTGCCCTGAGGGATGAGACGGAGATCTTGATCCTTTCTCCATCCTCCCGGAGACCCTTAAATAGTTCTTTAAAATAGGGATAGCTTGATACGGTAGCCCCCACAAGACCGATCTTTTTTATTGCGCTGTTCTTGCCTCTTATTTCCTTGCTTATTATCTTAAGGTCCCTGAACCTGAGTGGCCTGTAGACATATCCCTCAAGACAGAACCTGCATGACCATTTGCATCCCCTTGAGATTTCTATTAAAGACATATCTCCGAATTCTGTATCAGGCGTCCGGATACATGTCTTTGTAGTATGGCTATCTACCTCCCTGATCCATCTCTTCTTTATCCTTTGAGGCAGGCCTGGCCCGGCAGTAATCCCCTTGATTGTCCCGTCCTGATTATATGAAGCGCTATAGAGTCCCGGCACGTAGATCCCTTCAATCTGTGCCAGGCTGGAGAGCAGTCTGTTCCTTGGGTGTCCCTCGCTCCTCAACCGGCCGTAAAGATCCATGAATTCATTTATTACCTCTTCCCCTTCGCCGATAATAAAGAGATCCACAAAGCCTGAAATAGGTTCAGGGTTGAAAAATGTGCAAACCCCGCCTGCAATTACCAGCGGATATTCATCGCCGCGCTCACTGCTTTCCAAGGGTATCCCTGAAAGACTCAGTATGCTCAGTATGTTTGGATAATCGTTTTCAAAGGAGACAGAAAAGGCAAGGATATCAAAATCAATAACCATCCTCTGGGATTCGAGAGAGAAGAGTCTGGTATCAGTCCTCTTGTATTCATTTATATCCTCCATATCAGGAAGAAAGACCCTCTCGGCTACGGTATCCCCCCTCCTGTTCAGAATGCCATAGATCGACTGCAGACCGAGATTAGACATTCCTACAAAGTATCTATTGGGATATGCGAGGGCGACGCGTATAAGGCCGGGATTTCTTTTATATATGGTGCCCTCTTCTTTTTTAAGGATATTTTTTGCCTTTTCTCTCAGCTTCCGGGACATAGCCTGTTCCTAGTCCGCCTGCCTTCTTAAGAAGGTGGGCACGTCCAGTTCATCATCCTCATCAACCCTGCCTGTAAGATCGGAATCCATAACCTTCCTCAAAAAGGTCTGCCTGTCAGCGGTCTTCGTGAATAGGCTTTTTCCTGCTGCGGGCCTTGAGAATTCCTCTTTTGAGACTGTCTTTTCAAAGCCTGTGGCTATTACTGTGACTACGACCTCCTCTGTCATCGCCTCGTTTATTACGGACCCGAATATGATATTGGCATCGGCGTCTGCGGCCTCCTGTATTATGGATGATGCCTCGGTTACCTCATGGAGGGCGAGGCTTGGTCCGCCGGATATATTAAGAAGGACACTCTTTGCGCCCATAATAGAACCGTCTTCCAGCAGGGGACTTGAAATTGCCTTCTGGGAGGCCTCGACTGCCCTGTTATTACCGCTTGAGAGGCCCATCCCCATTACCGCCCTGCCCATGTGGGACATTACTGTCCTGACATCTGCAAAATCAACATTGACGAGTCCCGGCGTAGAGATAAGATCCGCAATCCCCTTTACTGCCTGATAGAGGACATTATCTGTCATCTTAAATGCCTCAAGGAGAGGGGTTGTCTTGTCAGCTATACTTAAGAGCCGCTGGTTGGGTATCACTATTAATGTATCAACATGCTTGTTCAATTCCTTTAAGCCCTCTTCAGCCCTCTGCATCCTCTTTGATCCTTCGAAACCGAAGGGTTTTGTCACAACGCCCACCGTAAGGGCGCCAAGCTCCCTGGCAATACCGGCTATTACGGGTGCCGCACCTGTCCCCGTCCCGCCCCCCATGCCGGCTGTAATAAATACCATGTCAGAGCCTGCTAACGCCTCCTTTATCTTTTCTATATCCTCAAGGGCGGATTCTTTACCTATATCGGGGTTAGCCCCTGCACCCAATCCCTTTGTAAGTTTATTCCCAATCTGGATTTTATTCAATGCCCTGGAAGTCCCGAGCGCCTGGAGGTCAGTGTTGGCCGCGATAAATTCCACCCCAACCAGGCCGGATACTATCATGGTATTAAGCGCATTGCATCCGCCTCCTCCGATCCCTATTACTTTAAGTCTTGCCTGCCCAGCCTCTACCTCATCAAATAAGAACATAGCCTGCCCTCCTTATTAAAAGAATTCCTTGATCCATACCTTTCCAACATTTACTATCTTACTTAACAGGGTTCCATTCGGCAGATCCCTTTTTCTTCCCTTACTGAATGCATATAGGGTTAAACCTACACCTGTGGCATAGATAGGGTTGCTGACTATATCTACCAGGCCGCCAATATTTGAGGGTGAACCCCTCCTGACCGGCAGATCCAGGGTTTTTTCAGCCAGTTCCACCATGCCATCCATATTTGCAGTGCCCCCGGTTATAACAATACCTGATGCGATCATCTCCTCATAGCCTGTCTTTTTCAGTTCCCTTGATACGAGGCTAAAGATCTCCTCCCCTCTCGGTTCTATTATCTCTGACAATAGCTGTCTTGATAATATCCTCGGGGGCCTCCCTCCGACACTAGGAACCTCGATTGTTTCATCGTCCTTTACCAGAGAGGTGAGGGCGCAGCCATACCTCTTTTTAATCTTTTCTGCATCGCTAGAAGGGGTGCGAAGTCCTACCGCTATATCATTTGTCAGGTGGTTTCCTCCTATTCCGAGTACGGCGGTATGGAGGATGCATCCCTCTGCAAATACGGCAATATCAGTTGTCCCCCCTCCTATATCTATCATGACCACGCCGAGTTCCAACTCATCCTGAGTAAGTACCGCCTCGCTTGAGGCCAGGGGCTGGAGTATTATATCGATGACCTGCAGGCCTGCCCTGTTGGCGCACTTGACTATATTCTGGGTGGAGGTTACCGCTCCGGTAATGATATGGATTACAGTCTCAAGCCTTACGCCGGATATACCAAGGGGGTCCCTTATGCCGTCCTGCCCGTCAAGTATGAACTCCTTCGGGATGACATGGAGTATCTCCCTGTCAAGGGGTATGTTGACTGCCTTGGCGTTCTCTACCACACGCTCTATGTCAAGCTTACTGACCTCCTTATCCTTTACCGCTATCACACCTTTGCTGTCAAAACCCTTAATATGGCTTCCGGCGATCCCTGTGTATACTGCATCGATCTCAACTCCGGCCATCAATTCAGCTTCCTCCACGGCCCTCTTGATCGATTCCACGGTCGATTCAATATTAATGACTGATCCCTTTCTGAGTCCCCTTGAAGGGCTTGTTCCTATCCCGATTATATCAATAGTTTTTTCATTCTTAATCTCTGCAACTATTACAGATATCTTGGTGGTCCCGATATCCAGACCTACAATTATGCTTTCTCTTTTAGCCAATTCCCCTCTCTCCTCCCGGCTGCCTTACGATAATCCTTTTGGGGAATCTCAGGTCTATCTCCCTGGAACCTGAAAATCTTCTGTCAATCTCTTCCTTCACCTCAAGGAACCTTGCAATCTCATCCCCGGCTGTATTGGTTCCAAATCTTAGCGTATAACCCTGAAGAATAAGTTTTATCTCACCCCTTCTGCTGAGATCCACCACCGGGTTATTATGGGTGTTGCCGGTTAGATCTGAGGAGATCATCTTTATTATTTCAAGGCCCTCCCCTGCATTTTTCCAGTCTACCCTTTTTCCCGGAAAGATTTCAATATGATCTAAGCCCTTTATTAAGGGCAGAAAATCGTATGCCAGGTCCGCCCTCTCAAGGACCATTCCCTCGTTATCAACAAGGTAGGTCCCATTTTTTGCAGCGACCCTTGCCTCAGGCCTCCTTTCTATTATCTCAACGGCTATTGACACAGGGAGTTCTTTTCTTATCAGGACGTCCCTGACCCATGGGTTCTCTTTGATCCTCTGGTAAGCCTCGTCGAGATCGACCTGAAGGATATTGACCCCGCTTCCTATGCCTGACAAGCTGATGATCTCCTCCTCTTTCAGTCTGTATAAACCTGCTATCTTTACAGAAGTGACAGTAAAGAGAGGGGCTATGCTGTTTTCAATCCCAAGGAGTATGTAATAGAGCCCAAGGGAGATGACAACGATTGATACAGATCTGACTATTATGCGCCTTCGCAAAATACCTTTCTTCTGATATCTCCTTCCTATTGCTATATCTGAATAGGACATCTACTTCCCTCTCTGGCTATTTAAGGCGAAACCGAGTATCTTTTCAACAAGGGCATCAAATCCTATCCCGCTCTTCCCTGCGATCTCAGGAAGGAGGGATGTCTCTGTCATTCCGGGCAGGGTATTTACCTCAAGGATAAAGATATCCCGGCTGTTGGTTACGAGGCAATCCGTCCTGCCGTAGCCTTCGCATCCGATTGCATTATGGGCGGACAGCCCTGCTTCAAGGACCCTTCTGTACATGCCTTCTTCCAGGGGGGCGGGAAATATATGATCAGACATACCTGGAATATACTTGGCCTCATAATCGTAAAATTCCCCTTTGGGCCGGATCTCGATAGCACCCAAAGGTTTGTCTCCAAGGATGCCTACATGTATCTCTCTCCCATCTATAAACTTTTCTATAAGGATCTCACTGTCGTATCTGAAGGCCTCTTCTATACCCTCTTTTAACCCCACTTTTTCTTTGACAATAGATACGCCGATGCTCGAGCCCTGACTGCAGGGCTTGACAACCAGAGGGAACGAGAATGTTAATTTACCGGGAATAGATTCAATGTCTATTTTTTGATCTCTTCTTGCAATAAAGAAGGGCGGCACCTGGATATTATGGTATAGGAAAATCTTCCTTGAAGCTGCCTTATTGAGACCCAATCCGCTTGCAAGCACACCCGATCCTGTATAAGGGATGCCGATAATCTCAAGCAGGCCCTGGAGGCTTCCGTCTTCCCCCCCTGGCCCGTGCAGGGCGATAAAGGCCACCCCTATATTATTGTCCTTTATATTTTCTGCGATCTTTTCGTCCATATCTATTGGGATAGCATCATAACCTGACCTCTTAAGCGAGGAGAGTATTGCTGATCCGCTTTTGATGGATACCTCCCTTTCAACAGACCTTCCTCCCATTATTACGCCGATCCTCTTTTCGGTTAGAAGCGCCATCTTCTTAATTTAAGCCATCCCCCTTTTGCTATTTCCCACAACCCTTATCTCAAGCTCAAGCGTTACGCCCTTCTCCATTTCCACCTTTTTCCCTATCATCCTTATTAAGGCAAGGACATCCCTTGCTGTTGCCCTTCCCATGTTTACAATGAAATTGGCATGAAGCGGAGAGACCTGGGCATCCCCCACTGTAAATCCCTTAAGCCCTGCCTCTTCAATGAGCCTGCCGGCATAATCCCCCGGAGGGTTCTTGAAAACAGATCCTGCATTTGGCAGGGATAAGGGCTGTGTCTTCCGTCTCCTGATTATTTCGTGCCTTTCTTTATCTCTTGTCTCGCTCTTTTCTGATCTTTTCAACCGGAGTTCAGCGGATATGATGATCCCCTGAGGCAGACAAGAGGAGCGATATCCGAACCTTAATTGATCCTCCTTTATATCACGTATCTCACCATACATATCGAGAATTTTAAGGTTCTTGATAAGAGGCCCGATCTCCTCCCCGTTTGCCCCTGCATTCATTACTATTGCTCCTCCCAGGCTGCCTGGGATCCCTGATGCGAATTCAAGGCCGGACAGTCCCATCCCGGCGGCATGTCTTGCAATTAGCTGAAGCTGTGTGCCTGCCCCGGCATAGAGGCTGTTGTCAGGCAGGGGAGATATCTTCCTGAAGGACCTTAGATTTATTACGATGCCCCTTATCCCGCCATCCAGCACAAGGAGGTTTGTCCCCTTCCCCATCACAAAGAAGGGCACCCGCTGTTTCTTTATTCCGAGCACGACTTTTTTCAAGTCATCGACCCCTTCGGGAAAGATCATTGCGTCTGCCTCTCCGCCTATCTTAAATGAGGTATACCTGTGCATCGGTTCATTGAACCTTATCTCTCCGGCAAACCCGGCTAGGGCATCTTTTATTCTGCCTATATCAGCCATGCCTCTTCCCGTCGGGAAGTTTTGCCAATATTTCAGGACCTGTCTTCCATATATCGCCTGCACCAAGGGTTATAACCATGTCCCCCTTCCTTAAGATCGGTACAACCTTCTCGGCTATCTCCCCTTTCTGTGGGATATATATGATCTTTTTGTGTCCGTAACCCCTGATCAGTTCAAATAATTTTAATCCGGAGATGCCTTCAATCGGAGGTTCACCTGCAGGGTATATCTCTGTAATGATAAGGATGTCTGCAACATAGAAGGATGTCGCGAATTCCTTAAGAAGGTCCCTTGTCCTGGTGTACCGGTGGGGTTGGAAGATTGCTATAAGTCTCCTGTCCCAGCCGGACTTTGCCGCCTTTAATGTTGCCTTGATCTCTGTCGGGTGGTGGCCATAGTCATCGATGATCATAATGCCATTTTTATCACCCCTCAAATGGAATCTCCTCTCAACCCCGGAGAATTCTGACAGGCCATTTCTTATATCCTCGGGCTTAAGATCCAGTTCAAGACCGACACCAATTGCAGCAAGGGCATTATAGACATTGTGAATACCGGGCACCGTTATATGGAACCTGCCAAGGTCTTCCCCCTTGAATGATACGGAGAAATTGGATCCCCATTCCTTCAGCTTAATATCCCTTGCCATAAGGTCTGCCTGGACCGTGATACCGTATGTGATATACCTCTTTTGAATAGATGGTATGAGCGCTTGTATCTCTTCTTCATCCAGGCATAGAATGGACAGGCCGTAAAAGGGGATCTTGTTTATAAAATCCAGGAAGGCCTTCTTCAGATTTTCCATGTTGCCATAATGGTCAAGATGCTCTCTGTCTATTGTTGTTACAACCGTTATCGCCGGAGAGAGGAGCAGGAATGACCCGTCGCTCTCATCCGCTTCCGCAACAAGGAATTCGCTTTTACCGAGCTTGGCATTGCTCCCCATGCTGTTTAGCTTTCCCCCGATAACTACTGTAGGATCAAGGCCCGCGTGTGCAAGGAGCGTGGCTATAATGGAGGTCGTGGTAGTCTTTCCATGGGCACCGGCAATGGCTATTCCGAACTTGAGCCTCATAAGCTCGGCCAGCATCTCGGCCCTCTTGATTACAGGTATGAACTTCTCTCTGGCGGCGACTACCTCAGGGTTCTCAGGATGAACAGCCGACGATACAACGACAACCTGCGCGCCCTCAATGTTTGACTGGTTATGGCCGACAAATATCCTCCCACCCAGACCCTCTATCCTCTTAATTGTATCTGTATACTGCAGGTCTGAGCCTGTAACCTTGTATCCGAGGTTCAATAATACCTCGGCAATTCCGCACATCCCGGAACCACCTATACCTATAAGATGTATATGCTGTATCTTTCTAAACACTATATCACTCCTCCGGCAAGCCGGTTACAGATCAGCGCTATCTCCCTTGCGGCATCTCTCCTGCCCAATGATCTGGATCTGCTGCCCATCAGGCGCAGCCCCTCCCTGTCTGAGAGAAGCCTCATTATGGTTTCCCCCAAAAGCCTGCCGTTTAAACTGGCGCCGTCTATTACTTCTGCGGCGCCTGCCTCTTTAAGCGCCATGGCATTTTTCTCCTGATGTCCGTGGGTAGAGTAGGGGAATGGTATCAGTATGGCCGGCCTTCCACAAGCCATAATCTCTGCAACGGTCGTGGCGCCTGCCCTGCTTACTATAAGATCAGCCAGACGGTAGATCCTGGCTATATCAAATATATAGGGTTCGACCCTGGCCTTAAAACCCTTATTCCTATATGACTCCATAATATTAGAAAAGTCAGGCCTCCCTGTCTGGTGTATGATGAAGATCTTGTCTTTTAAATCTTTTATATAGTCAAGGGCATCAACCATGGCCACATTTATCGAATGGGCGCCCTGGCTTCCCCCGAAGACAAAGAGCGTGTAGGGGAAGGCCTCTGTGCCTGCCAAAGGCGACCAAAGGGTATTGTCCACGCAAATGATTTCTTCTCTCACAGGGTTGCCTGTCAGGACCACTTGCGATCCTCTAAAATATCTTTTGGTCTCCTCAAATGCCACGGCGATCCTGTTGGCTACAGGGGCAAGCAGCCTGTTTGTAATTCCCGGTATTAAATTCGGTTCCAGTATAACCCGTTTGATCCTGAGCAGCATTGCCATGGCCACTATCGGGCCTGAGGTATAGCCCCCGATACCCACAACAATATCGGGCCGGAACTTAAGGAGTATTTTCATGGAATCTATCAGACCTATTGGAAGAAGCAGTATTGATGTTATGGTCATAAATAGTCCTTTATTCATGATCCCGCTGACATGGATCTTTGCCAGGGGGAATCCTTCCTTTTGAAGTACCTCGGATTCGATCCCCCTCGTTGTTCCGACAAAGAGTATATCTGTAATCCCCATCCCCTGGAATGCCCTTGCGAGGGCAATACCGGGATAAAGGTGTCCCCCCGTTCCGCCGCCTGCTATGAGCACCCTCATCTGCCCCTCCCGTCTTTTGCTATGCTTGAGAGCATCCCCATCCCGAGCATATTTGTAAGGAGTGATGAACCCCCGTAGCTTAAGAAGGGGAGCGCAAGACCTTTAGTGGGCAGGAGACCTGTAGCTACACAGATGTTGATAAGGACCTGAATGGTGATCATCATAGTGATTCCGAAGGCAAGGTAGGACCCGAATGGATCTTCCGTCTTTATTGCTATGGTGCAACCCTTTAATGCCAGGAGCACATAGAGGAGTATGATAGAGAAGACACCGAGGAGGCCCATCTCCTCGCCGATTATTGCAAAGATAAAGTCTGTATGGGGATAGGGGAGGAAAAATAGTTTCTGTCTCCCCTCTCCAAGTCCTGAACCGAGTATTCCTCCGCTGCCAAAGGCCAAAAAGGACTGTACGATCTGAAAGCCTGCATCTGTCTGGTCCTTCCATGGATCAAGGAATGTCATCAACCTTGCCCTCCTGTATCCGACCTGCATCACGAAATGGTATACAACAGGGGCGGAAAGGAGAACAACGAGGAACATATGACTTAGTCTTGCCCCTCCTATAATGAGAAGTGTGCCTGCAACCAACCCTATAGTTACAACTGAACCAAGATCAGGTTCTATGATAATAAGCCCCATTATTATCCCTATCAGTATCAGAGGCGGGACGAACCCATGGAAAAAATCTCTTATCCCATCCCCCTTCCTGGCCAGATAACTGGCCAGATAGATAATAACGGCAAGCTTGGTTATCTCTGAAGGCTGAAATGAAACTATGGCCAACCGCAACCACCTCCTTGATCCATTTACCGCTGAGCCGAACAGAGGGGTCATTACAAGTATAAGCATGAGGCATGAAATGGCAAAGACCGGTATGACATATCTCTGCCAGGTTCTGTAATCAAGCGAATGTGCTGTCATAAAGGCTATCATGCCCAAAAGACCCCAGATCAGCTGTTTCTTTAAGAAAAAGAAGGAGTCTCCATATTTTTTTAATGAGATGACTGCGCTGGCAGAGTAGATCATGATGAAACCGAAGGCGATCAATATCAGCATGATAACAAGAATTGTCTTATCAGTCCTCTTATGCACCGAATCCTTTCAACACCATGTTAAATATTATTCACTATCTCCCTGAAGACCCTCCCCCTCTCCTCATAATTCCTGAACATATCAAAGCTTGCACATCCCGGGGAGAGGAGCACTATATCGCCCATCCGTCCCATTTCCCTGGCAAGCCTTACAGCATCAGACATGTCTTTGGCCTCAGCTATATCAGTAATTCCATCGAAAGTGGATCGAAGGAGTCCCCTTGCCTCACCTATTAAGATCAGCCCCTTTACCTTCTTTGTCACAAGGTCTTTAAGGGGCGAGAAATCTCCTCCTTTGTCCCTGCCTCCTGCGATGAGAATAATGGGGGATTCAAACCCCTCAAGTGATTTAATCACAGCCCCTACATTGGTGCCCTTTGAGTCGTTGATGTATCTTACCCCGTCTATCTCCCTTACAAATTCAAGCCTGTGTTCAAGACCCTTAAACTCTTTGAGGGATTTTTCTATGCTCTCTATCCTGCAACCGGCAGAAAGAGTGATGGCTGCTGAGGCCATGGCATTCTCCATATTATGCACCCCCTTAATCAGGAGGTCATCGGTCTTTATGATGTCCCTATATGCACCCATGCTGGAGGTCATGACCCCAGCTTCCGTAAATATCCCGTATTCAACCCTCTTTTTCCTGCTGAAGTGGACCGTTCTGGATCTGGTCAGGCACTCTTTTCCGGAAAGGAGGGGATCATCCAGGTTTAATACAGCGAAGTCTTGATCTCCCTGGTTCTCGCATATCCTCCACTTTACCTCTATATAATCATCCATAGAGCTATATCTATCAAGGTGATCAGGGGTGATATTTAATATGGCTGCAATATGTGGCTTAAAACTCTTTATCCCTTCAAGCTGGAAGCTGCTTATCTCGCAGACCACCAGATCATATCTTTCACCTGAAAGCACAGCATCAGAAAGCGGAGTGCCAAGATTCCCCCCCACAAATACATCCTTCCCATCTTCCAGCAATATCTTACCGACAAGGGTCGTTGTTGTGGATTTTCCATTGGTTCCGGTTATTCCGATAATAGGCGCCTTTATGAAATATGAGGCAAGCTCGATTTCACTTATGATATCAATCCCCTTTTTCCTTGCCGACTTAAGGGGCGCGATATCCATGGATACGCCGGGGCTGATCACAATTAGGTCAGCGGCAAGGAAAACCTGTTCATTATGTCCGCCGGCCTGAATATTGACCCCTGTCTCCTTAAGGCCTGACAGGTCAGCCGGGATTGCCTCCTCCCTATTCCTGTCGGTGAGGGTTACCCCTGCGCCCTTTGATCTTAAGAGCCTTGCTGAGGAGATACCGCTCCTGGCTGCGCCTACCACGACTGTATTCATCCCATTAAATTCCATGCCTACCTCAGTTTCAGCGTTGAAAGGCTCAGTAGCGCCAGGATGATGGCTATAATCCAGAACCTTGTTACCACCTTTGGTTCCTGCCAGCCCTTCAATTCAAAATGGTGATGTATCGGCGCCATTAGAAAGACCCTTTTCCCCCTCGATTTGAAAGATGCAACCTGGAATATTACTGACAGAGCCTCAATAACAAAGATCCCACCGACCAGCGGGAGGAGAAGCTCATGTTTGGATATGATTGCCACAGTGCCGAGCGCGCCGCCTAAGGCCAGGGAGCCTACATCCCCCATGAATACCGATGCAGGATATGCATTGAACCAGAGGAACCCGAGGCCCGCACCTATCATGGCCCCGCAGAATACGGCGATCTCACCTGCGCCATCCGTATATGTGATCAGGAGATACTCTGCGAACTTCTTGTGTCCTGTTGCATATGCTACGATCATATATGTAATAGTTGCCACAACCACCGGACCGACGGCAAGGCCGTCTAATCCGTCTGTCAGGTTTACCGCGTTGGATGCGCCTACCAGTACCAGCATGATAAAGGGGATATAGAGCCATCCTATATCAGGCGATATGTTCTTAAAGAAGGGGATATTGAGTTTAGTTGAATAGGCGGTCATTGTGTAAAGTGATACCCCTACGATCATGGCCGCCAATATCTGGAGTCCGAATTTATACCTTGGTGAGAGCCCTTCTGACCTGTTCCGGATAAACTTGAGATAGTCATCAAAGAAGCCGATAAGACCAAACCCTGCTACAGAAAAGAGTGTGACCCATATATATCTGTTCTTGAAATTGGCCCAGAGCAACACAGACGCGATAATGGCCATCAGTATTATCACGCCTCCCATTGTCGGTGTCCCTGATTTACTATGGTGAGAATCAGGTCCATCAACCCTGATCCGCTGTCCGACATGCATCGCCTGAAGCCTGTTTATGATATAGGGCCCGATCAGCAGAGACACAGCAAAGGCTGTCAAAAAGGCACATACGGACCTGAAGGTGATATACCTGAAGACATTAAATGCAGTAGATCGCGGATGGAGCGAAAATAGGAGATAATAGAGCATTACGCAGCCTCGCAGGTTAATATTTTTTTTACAACGCTGTCCAGGCCCATGCCCCTTGATCCCTTAACAAGTATGGCATCATCCTTGCCGGCCATCTTAAGCAAGAGTTGAGGTATATCATCTTTGTTCCCGCAAATTCTTATGCTTTTCTGATCCATTCCTGCATCCCTTGCCCCTTTTTGAATCTGATGGGCCATATCACCATATAGGATAAGTCTGTCTATACCTGATGCTGCGGTAAATCTGCCTATCTCAAGATGCGCATCCATAGATGAGGCCCCAAGTTCGAGCATATCTCCCAGGACTGCTATTGTTATCCCCCTGCCTTTTAAGTCCCCCAGGGTGCTGATCGCACACCTCATCGAGGCAGGATTCGCATTATAGGAATCATTAATTATCAACGTACCCTTCCGGAGCCTCAAGGTCTCAGACCTTAATGGTACCGGGACAAACCCTTCAAGTCCCCTCTTTATCTCATCAAGTCTGAAACCCAGGGATGTGGCGATAGCGGCAGCAGCAAGGGCATTATATATATTATGTCTTCCGAAGAGCCTTAACTGGATGTCTGCCTCACCATCATATCTCCTTATGGTTAGGGACTCTCCATATCCCTCTTTAATGCCGGACCTGATCCCCCTGATCTTGACCTCTTTCTCCATGCCGTATGTCAAAAGATCGACCTTGATATCCGGTATAAGTCTCGCAAGATACGGGTCATCTCCATTTAGTATCAGGCACCCGCCTTTGGCCTCAATAAATCTTGCAAGTTCGAATTTTGCCTCAGCCACACCTTCAATGCTGCCAAGTGTCTCAAGATGGGTCGGGCCTATATTGGTGATGACCCCTTTTGTGGGGAGGGCGATTGAGCAGAGTTCACTAAGCTCCCCCTTAATGCTTATCCCCATCTCGGTAATGAATGCCTGATGATCGGGAGAAAGTTTGAATATTGTTAGCGGCACACCTATATAGTTATTTAAGTTGCCTTCATTCCTCAATGTCTTAAGGCTATTATTCAAAATGGAATAGGCCATCTCCTTTGTCGTGGTCTTTCCGTTGCTTCCGGTAATAGCAATGACCGGTATATTGAATCTCCTCCGGTGCATGGCTGCCAGCACATGCAATGCCTTTAAGGTATCTTCTACCTGAATAACTACCCGGCCATTTAAAAGTCCTTTGTCGATTTTATTGATATATTCACCGGATATAAGGGCGGACGACGCCCCCATTTTAAATGCCTGTTCGATAAAGATATGGCCATCAAATCTTTTGCCCTTTAATGGGATGAATAGGTCCCCCGGGTTAATATTTCTTGAATCTGTTGATACCCCGTTTATCTCTATCCGGCTATATTTATTTACCGTTTTTCCGCCTGTTGCAGATATGATCTCATCTATTGTAAACATTACTTAGGGCTTACCTCTTTGCCTTGATGTCCTCTCCCTGATAATCTCCCTTGCGACCTCTCTGTCATCAAAGTGCATCCTTTTTCCGCCGATAATCTGATAATCCTCATGTCCCTTTCCTGCTAAAATAACAGTATCTCCGGGCATGGCCAGATCAACAGCCATCTCAATAGCAGACCGCCTGTCCTCTACTACAAAATAGTCTGTTCCTCTTTTAAGTCCGGATATGCCCGTCTCAATCTCCTTTATTATTACGAGGGGATCCTCCCCTCTCGGATTATCCGAGGTGATAATCATGATGTCAGACATGTCTCTGGCCACCTTTCCCATCTTAGGTCTTTTGCCCCTGTCCCTTTCCCCGCCGCATCCGAAGACTGTTATGATCTTTCCCTTTGATATTTCTTTGGCCAAAGACAGGAGGTTCCTTAAGGCATCTTCGGTATGGGCATAGTCTACAAAGACCTCAAAATCCTGACCTTCGCTGACCTTCTCAAGTCTGCCCGGGACATTTTCCACGCTTGCTATTCCATCCTGAATGGCCTTGACAGGTATATCAAGGGCACAGGCTACGCCTATTGAGGCAAGTATGTTTTGAAGGTTATGTTTACCGGCCAGTTTTGACTTTATATCAAATTTTCCAACAGGAGTTACAGCAGTAAATGAAGCCCCGTCTGATCCCAGCAAACATGCCTGTACGGTAATATCCCCCGTATCAGTGAGGGAATAGCTTAAACAGGGATATTTAATTTCTCCGATGATCTGTTTGCCCCATTTATCGTCAAGGTTAATTACGCCCCTTATTTTAATATTTCCTTTTGGTTTTAAGTCCTGGAAGAGCCTTAGTTTTGTCCTGAAGTATTCCTCCATGGTGATGTGGAAATCGAGATGGTCTTGCGTTAGGTTGGTAAATAAAGCAATATCAAACGCTGTCCCAAAAACCCTGTCCTGTCCCAGGGCGTGCGAAGAAACCTCCATCACCACATATTCTAATTCTCTGTCCCTCATTTTTGCAAGGATCTCCTGGAGATCGGCAGATTCTGGGGTAGTATGGGGTGCAGGGATCTGTTCCCCTACTATCTGGTAGGATATTGTTCCTATTAATCCGACCCTCTTTCCTGCTGCTTCAAGGATGCCCTTTATGAGATAGGAGGAGGTGGTCTTGCCATTAGTACCGGTTATCCCTATCAAGACCATTGACCTGGATGGAAAGCCATAGAATATGTTTGCGGCTATAGCAAGCGCCCTCCTTGTATCGGGTACCTCAACTACCGCGATTCCGGCTTTGGAGATGGGCTTCCTCTCTTTTCCGATAAAGAGTGCGGCAGCCCCTCTCTTTACGGCCTCATCCAGAAACTGGTGCCCGTCTGCCTTCTGTCCGGGCATTGCCACAAAGAGATTACCCGGTGTAACGCTCCTTGAATCATATCTGACTCCGGAGATCTCTGTGTCCGGATTTCCATGTATTATGGCCTGATCAAGCCCCCTTAAGAGATCACCTAATCTCATTATTTGACCCCGGTTGCCCGTTCTCGCGGCTAACCATAAGTATCCCTTCTCTGTTTTCCTGTGGTATTGCCATGTAATTTAATATCTCTTCAGCCACATTTTTAAAGACAGGTGCGGCAATACTCCCTCCCCATGAGACCCCTTCCGGCTCATCTATTACGACTAATATTATAAGACGCGGGTCCTGGGATGGGACAAAACCGATAAAGGAACTGACAAAGTATTGGGCAGAATATCCCCTCTTTCCTGCTGCCTTCTTTTGCGCTGTCCCAGTCTTTCCAGCAACAGAATAGCCATTTATGACCGCCTTCTC
The DNA here is from genome assembly GCA_964481895.1 of uncultured Nitrospirota bacterium. Classification (GTDB taxonomy): domain Bacteria; phylum Nitrospirota; class Nitrospiria; order JACRHA01; family JACRHA01; genus JACRHA01. The sequence continues at coordinate 21,805 of CAYZUL010000013.1, forward strand.
GCCCGTTCCTCCCCTTTCCGTTACGCGGGTAAGTATCTTTATCATCTCCCTTGCAGTATCAAAGGAAACTACCCGTCTTATTACCTCTGGAGCAGATTTAAAAACTATATTGCCTTCCTGGTCCCTTATCTCATCTACAAGGTGTGGCCTCATCAACCATCCTCCGTTGGCGATTGCTGCTACTGCGGTAATCAGTTGAATCGGTGTCGCAGCCACCTCCTGCCCTATTGATATCGAGGGGAGAGATTTAGCTGACCAGTTTCCGGGTTCCCTCACAATACCTATTGACTCGCCTGACAGGTCTATATCCGTCTTTTCCCCTAAGCCGAATGCCCTGATATATTTATAAAGCCTTTCTTCGCCGAGTCTAATCCCTACCTTGGCTGTTCCTATATTACTTGAGACCTTGATAACATCTTTAAATGGGAGCAATCCATGCTTTTCGTGGTCATGCAGGACCCTTCCTCCTATATTAAAACTCCCATTTTCACAATAGATGAGTTCATCGGGTGTTACCAGGCCTTCTTCGATGGCAGCAGATGCCACCAAAGTTTTGAATGTGGACCCTGGCTCGTAGGGGTCCGTAATAGCCCGGTTTCTTAAATCTGACGGCTGATAGCTGTCTGTATGATTCGGGTCGAAAGTTGGCCTTACAGCCATTGCCAGTATCTCACCGTTCCTCGGATCCATGACAATTACAGACCCGCTCTTAGCAGAGGTTCTCTTCATGGCCAGGTCAAGTTCCCTCTCGCTGATATGCTGGATCACCTCATCTATGGTGAGGGCAATATCTTTCCCCCTCTGCGGGGCCATGTATCTCCTGTCCTTCGGGAAGATGGTCTTACCAAGGGCGTCCTTCTCCAATACCTGCCATCTTTTTTCTCCCCTTAAATATCTGTCATATCTTAGCTCCAGACCTTCCAGTCCATTATTGTCCAGGCCTGCAAAACCCAGGACATTGGAGAGGAGATTCCCTTTGGGATAGAATCTCTGGCTTTCCATAATAAGACCTATGCCTTCTATCCCGAGCCCCTTCACCTCCTCCGCCTTTGCAGGATCTATCTTCCTTTTAAGCCATACAAAATTCTTCCCGGATTTCATCTTATTTTTAAGCATGTTGTACTCTGTCCCTGTGGCAAGTGATATCTTTTTTGATGCCGCAGCCTGATCCTCTATGGAGACCGGGGATGCATATACAGACGGCACATCCAGGTTTGCTGCCAGGATCTTCCCGTTTCTGTCAAGGATGGTCCCACGCTCACCCTCCAATATTATCGTCTTCTCATGCTGCCTCTCTGCGCGGCTTGCAAGGGCCTGGTTCTTTACCACATGGAGATTGAAGAGACGCATGAATACCCCGGTGAAGCCTATTATCAATATAAACATAACAAGAGATATCTTGATCTTAAGGCGTCTCTTCTTGTCCTTTTTTCTGCTTAACACGCGATGCACTCTCCTTTGGCGGATCTGCTTGCCTTTACCATTATTACCTGGCCGGGTTCAGGCTTGGACAGACCTAACTCATTCTTTGCCCTTCTCTCTATCCTGTCAAGGGATGTCAGCGAGGATATTTCTACAGTAAGAACCATATTCGCTTTCTCAAGTTCTTTTTTCCTGGCCAGGAGTCCTTCTATCTCGTATCCCCTGTTTATTATGTCAATATGTGTCCAAACATATAGGAACACCATTAAGATTATCAGCAATGCGAGACATAACCTCATACATACCTCTCCGCTGTCCTCAATTTTGCACTGCGGGAACGGGGATTTGCCCTCTCTTCCTCAGGAGTTGGCCTGATCGGCTTGCCTGTTATGACCTTTAAGATACATGGGACATCCCCTTTTCCTTCTCCCCTGGTATCAGATAGTTCCCTGAAGGTATGTTTCACTATTCTGTCCTCAAGGGAATGAAATGCGATTACACATATCCTCCCTGCCGGTTTTAATATCATTGACGCGTCAACTATCGCCTTTTTTAATATATCGAGTTCATTATTTACCGCTATTCTAATGGCCTGAAATGTCCTTGTTGCGGGGTCTATTCCTTTGCCCCCCCGTGCGGCTGGTATTGCATATTTTATAATCCTGGCAAGCTGGAGTGTTGAGGTTATTCTCTCTCTCTTTCTTTCCCTGGCGATCGTCTTTGCGATCCTGTGTGCGTATCTCTCCTCCCCGTATTCCTTGATAATCCTGACAAGGCTGTCTTCCGGCAGGTCATTTACTAAGGATTCCGCCGTAATCCCCCCTCCTTTGTCCATCCTCATATCAAGAGGCCCCTCATTTCTGAAGCTAAATCCCCTCTCAGGATTCAGAAGCTGGAACGTGGAGACCCCAAGGTCGAAGAGCACGCCATCTACCCCGTCTACCTCCATCTCCTTCAGGATATTCCCGATGTTCTTAAAATTGTCTTGTACGATCCTGACCCTCGTTCCATATTCTTTGAGCCGCTCCCTTGCAAAACTTACCGCATCCTCATCCTGATCAATTCCTATTAAGAGACCGTCAGGGGAACTTTGCCTCAGGATCTCCTCCGCATGCCCTCCATATCCTATTGTACAGTCAAGATATACACGTCCCGCCGCCGGCTTGAGATTTTTAATAACCTCATCATAAAGTACAGGCATATGTGAAACAGTCATGCTAGAGCCCCAGGCTTGCCAAGCTTTCGCTGATCCTGGCAGAATTCCTTGATGCGGCCTGCTCCATCTCCCTCCACTTGTCTATGTTCCAGATCTCTATCTTACTATACATACCTATGAGGATGACCTCTTTATTGATCCCTGCGTATTCCCTTAATTCAGGGGTGATAAGTATCCTACCCTGTTTATCAAGGGGGCATTCCACAGCCCCGGAGTAAAAGAAACGCATAAACTCCTTAACCTCTTTTTGCATCATAGGGAGAGTCTTCGCCTTTTCCGCAATGGTCTGCCACTCCTCTTTCGGGTAGGCAACAAGACACCCATCAAAGTCGCTTGTCACGATGAGGTGCTCTTCGAATCGGGCCTGGAGCACCTCCCTGAACCTGACCGGTATGCTTACCCTTCCTTTAGCATCTATGTTGTGTTGGAACCTACCTATGAACATGACAGATCTGCCTCCATTATCAAAGGGGCTCGCGTCGCCTCCCCTTGGGCGCTTGTCGAGCTCGCTGAGCAGATACTCGCTGGCTTGCCCGCGAGTATCTGCATCCTCCCCATTTCCCCACTTTTCCCCACAGCATGGTCAAAGGATACACCAAGATACAATTTTGTCAAGAAAAAAATAAAAAAAATAAATTATTTGGATTACTGAGCTTGAAGAGAGAAAAGGGAGAGAAAAAGGACTTGACAAGGGGTTCGTTCGCAATATATATTTACAGAATTCCCATCGGAAAGGTAGGGATTTATAGATGCGTTTCTCGGCAAAAGGAGAATATGGTGTTATGGCGATCCTGGAACTTGCCTTAAGTTCCGGGCAGGGACCTGTGCAGGTCAGGAATATTGCCGTGAGGCAGGGTATACCTGTCCGCTTTCTTGAGCAGGTTATGAGCACACTGAAGAAGGCCGGGCTTGTCGAGAGCATAAGGGGGGCCCAGGGCGGCTATATACTGTCAAGACCATCAACCGAGATAAGTCTGGCCCAGGTACTCGAGGCGATAGACGGACCCATCCGCCCTATGGACTGTGTGTCAGGCGAGAAGACCTCGTTATGCCGTCAGGCAAAGGATTGTGTTGTAAAGGATGTATGGGAGGAGGTCAAGGTGTCGATCGCAGGGGTGCTAAATTCTATAACACTTAATGATATGTGCGAGAGGAAGAGAAAAAAGCTAAATCTTAACCATGTATCATGATGTTTATAGCCACGGGCTCACTTTAGGGTATCTACCCAGCGAACAAAGTGAGCGTTGAGGGGGAGGCTCCATCCGGCTTTGCCGGTGGAGGGGGCGACGCAAGCCCCTTAAATAGTTTTCAGAGGAGGGAAGATGGGTGTTGATCATTATGTAGAGGAGAAGGCCTACACAAAGACCTTTGCCGAGCTTAAATCAGGCGGTTTTATAAAGCAGAGACAGAAGGACCTGTATACAGTCCGCCTGAGATGTCCTGGAGGTATGATACCTGCCGAATGGCTTCCTAAGATATCAGAGGTTGCCAAGAAGTATGGCCGGGGGGTTGTGCATACATCTGTCAGGATGTCTATTGAGATACCATATGTCAATTTAAATGATTTTGACAAGGTAATAAAAGAGCTTGAGACTGTAGGGGTAAAGATTGCCTCCTGCGGTCCCAGGGTAAGGGTGCCTATTGCCTGCGGCGGGTGCGAGTATAACCCGAATGGCCTCACGGATACACAGAAGCTGTGCAAGGAGGTGGACAACAGATACTTCGGGACACCGACCCATCATAAATTCAAGATATCCTTTTCAGGTTGCCCGATCGACTGCATGAGGACCAGGGAGGCTGACCTTGGATTTCAGGGTATAGTTGAGCCTGTATGGGAGGAGCATACCTGCACAGGGTGTACCCTATGTGCCAAGGTATGTCAGGAGGGTGCGATTGTCTCCCGGAAGGAGGACGGCAAGCCTATATATGATCCCAGCAAATGTATATATTGTGGAGATTGTATAAGGGCATGCCCCTCAGAGTCATGGACTGCCAAGAGGACAGGTCATCTTGTAAGGGTTGGGGGCAAGCATGGGAGGCATCCTCTGGAGGCAATGGAGACAGCAAAGTTTGTCAAGGATGAAGAGGTCTTTACTGTCCTTGAAAAAACCCTTGAGTGGTATAAGGTCAATGGGAAGCGGGGCGAGAGGATAGGTAAGACCATAAGGCGTGTTGGTATTGAAAGCTACAAAAAGGCTGTATATGGATACAACGAGCAACAGGAATTAGGAGAACCTATATAATGGAGAGAAGATTAATTGAAACAGATGTTCTCATCATTGGTGGCGGTACTGCCGGCTGTATGGCAGCTATTGAGGCTAAGGAAAGGGATCCGGGCTTAAAGGTATTAATTGTTGAGAAGGCCCATATAGACAGGAGCGGTTGTCTTGCAGGAGGGATGAACGCAATTAATGCCTACCTGAATCCAGGGGAGACGCCTGAGAGCTTTGTTAAATATGTTCGCTACGATGCAATGGGCATCATACGTGAAGACCTTGTATTGAGTATTGCCCAGGAGCTCAACAACTGCGTGCAGAGGGTTGAGGGCTGGGGGCTTCCAATCCTGAAGGATGATATGGGAAGGCCGATGCCAAGGGGACGCTGGAACATAAAGATCTTTGGGGAGGCGTTAAAGCAGATCCTCTCTGCCGCAGTTCATAATGCAGGGGTAGAAGTGATAAACAGGGTGAATGTAACTAACCTGATTATGGATGACAACAGGGTAAAAGGGGTGGTCGGATTTGGCGTGAGGGACGGGAAGCTTTATGTGATATCTGCCAAGGCCACTATTGTTGCCACAGGCGGTTGTTCGGGTATTTACAGGCCAAACAACGATGGGACCGCCCACCATAAGATCTGGTATCCCCCTTTTAATACCGGGGCAGGGTATGCTATGGGGATAAGGGCAGGGGCCGAGATGACCTCCTTCGAGATGAGGTTTATTGCGCTGAGGACAAAGGATGCAATTGCCCCGACCGGAACACTTGCGCTCGGTTTTGGCGCGCCCCAGGTAAACTCCAAAGGCGAGCAGTTTATGAAGGTCAGGTATGCTGACTGGGGAGGGGAGGGGTCGCCCACTACCATCAGGGTATATGCCCCTACAATGGAATCAAAGGAGGGGAGGGGCCCATGTTTTCTTGATACAACGCACCTGACAAAGGAGAAGGTACGCGAACTAAAGTCATCATACCTGGATATGTATCCTAATATAGTCCTCTACTGGGCAGCCAACGGGATAGACCCGAGCAAGGAGCCTGTTGAGATAGAGGGGACAGAGCCATATATAATAGGGGGACACTGTCAGTCTGGTTACTGGATTGATGCAGACCGCAAGACTACACTTGAGGGGCTTTATGCCGCCGGTGATGTGGCAGGCGGTGCGCCATACAAGTTTGTGAGCGGATGCTGGGCAGAGGGGCTTATTGCCGCAAGGGCGGCTGTAAGCGGGATAAATAATAAGGTTCTCTCCCCAATTACCGAAGGGGAGATAGGCAGGGAAGAAGAGAGGGTCTTTGCCCCAATAAACAGGATGGAGAAGGAGAAGGATGGGGTAAGACCAAAGGAGATGGAGGAGAGACTCCAGAAGATCATGGACGAATATGCAGGTGGAGTGAGGACATATTATGAGATGAACGAGGAAAGGCTCAGGGTTGCTGCCAGTAAACTTAAAACCCTGAGAGGTCAGATCCAGTTCCTTGTTGCCGGCGATATGCATGAACTTATGCTTGCCCATGAAGTAATAGACCGGATAGATGTTGCGGATGTCCTGGTTCAGCATCTTATCTTCAGAAAAGAGACAAGGTGGCCCGGTTTTCAGACAAGACTTGACTATCCGAAGAGGGATGACGAGAACTGGTTGAAATTTGTCAATTCAAAAAGGAACATGGAGACAGGAGAGATCGGGGTCTTTACGCGTCCCTATTATCAGTTAGTACCAGGAGACAGGTACAAGCCAAAATAAATAAGGAGGTTTGCTTTTATGGCTATTATTGTCAACTTAAACAGATGTTGTGGTTGTCTTGGTTTTGAAGAGCCAAAATGTGTCAGGGCCTGTCCTGGTGATCTTATGGTTGTAGACCAGGCAAGGAGAAAGGCCTATATAAGGGAGACAGTCGATTGCTGGGACTGTATGGCCTGCGTCAAGGAATGCCCGACCGGCGCCCTTGAGACCCGCCTTCCCTATCAGATAGCGGATTATAAGGCTGTCTTAAAACCTGAGGTAAAGAAGGACAGGATCAAATGGACGCTGATAGATAAGCATGGAAACAAGGAAGAGTTTGAAATAAAGAGGACCACAGAGAAGGTAGAAACGAATGTCTGATGTCTAACAAAGAATTATTCTGAGAACGGAGGGCTAGGTAATAGATGGCAAAGGAATCGATTCCGCACGGAGGAAGGCTGATAAACAGGGTTTTGCATGGGAGTGAAATGGAGTCTCTCGAGATCCGTGCAAAGGGGCTGAAGAAGATCCATCTGAACAGGAGGGAGATGTCAGACCTGGATATGATAGCTATCGGGGCATTAAGTCCTCTTGAGGGCTTTATGCGCAGGGAGGACTATGAAGGGGTCATGGATGTCATGAGACTTGCAAACGGGCTTCCATGGAGCATACCTGTTACCCTCTCTGTGACGAAGGATGAGGCCGCGGAACTGAAAGAGGGGTTGGAGGTAACCCTGGTTGATGATGCGAATACATCCCTTGGTGTGATGCAGATCGAAGAGATCTTTCCCCATGACAAAGAAAAGGAGTCCCTGGAGGTATATGGCACAAGCGACATAAAGCATCCGGGTGTGGATGCCGCCCACAGGATGGGGGAGTTCCTCCTTGGCGGAAAGATAAGCCTCTTTAAGAGGCCGAGGCATAAGGATTTTGCTGACTACAGGCTTGACCCTGTTGATACCAGGAGGATCTTTCATGAGAAGGGGTGGAAGAGGGTCGTCGGTTTTCAGACACGAAACCCGATACACCGCGCGCATGAATATATACAGAAATGTGCCCTTGAGGTAGTGGATGGGATTCTGGTCCACCCGCTGGTCGGCGAGACAAAGGGGGACGATATACCTGCCGATATCAGGATGAGGTGCTACGAGGTTCTGTTAAATAACTATTATCCCAAGGATAGGACCGTCCTTGCCGTAATGCCTGCTGCAATGAGGTATGCCGGACCAAGAGAGGCTATATTCCATGCAACTATAAGAAAGAATTATGGCTGCACCCATTTTATTGTAGGCAGGGACCATGCAGGCGTAGGAAACTACTATGGCCCATTTGATGCGCATTATATATTTGATGAGTTTGAAGAGGGTGAGCTTGGCATTACGCCGCTCTTCTTTGACCATACATTTTATTGCAACAAGTGTGGTTCCATGGCATCTTACAAGACCTGTCCCCACGATTCAAAGGAGCATGTATCACTCTCAGGGACAAAGGTTCGTGAGATGTTAAGAGAGGGGACTATGCCTCCGGAGGAGTTTACAAGGCCAGAGGTGGCCAAGATCCTGATAGAGGCCGTCTCTTCCAAATAAAAGTAATAATGAAGGATTTCATAGCAAAGGTCGGAAAAGGAAAGCGGGGCAGCAGGGACCTTACCTTTGACGAGGCAGCCTCTGCCATGGAGAGCCTGCTTAACGGCATTGCTACACCATATCAGGTCGGTGCGTTCCTCATGGCTATGCGTGTTAAAGGTGAGTCTGTTGATGAACTCACCGCCTTTACGTCTGTTGCAGTAAGATACAACAGGCCGTTTGATATAGAGGGTAAGAGGCTTCTCAATATCCCATCCTATGCAGGAAAGAAGGAGACCCTTCATATCCTTGCGGCATCAGCCATCCTGATCTCTGCAACAGGTCAACCCGTTATTATCCATGGCTTCAGAGATAACAGGCATAAGATTGGGATAGGAAAGATACTGGATGCCATGGGTATATCCTCTGATCTTGATGTCGATAAGGCCTTATATCTTTTAAATCATGAAGGATTCGGCTATATAGATCTGAAGGAGTTTAATCCGCTGCTACACAAGCTCCTCCTGCTTAGGGATGAACTTGGCGTAAGGACCTTTATTAATACTATCTCTCTCCTTACAAACCCAGGCAATGCAAACAGACATATCATCGGCATAGCCCATCCGCCTGTCCTAAAAAAGATCGGGGATGTATTAAAGAGCCTCGGATACGAAGATGCCCTCCTGCTAAAAGGTCCTGAGGCTGGGCCGGAATTATCTATCCATGGGATCACAATGGGGATGAGACTGGAGGATTCTGTCCTCCTGCCCCAGGACCTTGCCCCATCAGATTTCGGTATTGAAGATGGAAAGAGGGAGGATATGGCAGGAGGTACGCCGGTGTCCGAGGCGGAAGTCATAAAAGGGATATTAGATAACGGCATTAATGACAGCCGAAGAGATTGGGTGGTTATGAATGCCGCCCTCGGTCTATATGTGTCAGGCAGGGTCATTTATCCAAAAGATGGAGTAGCCCTTATCCGGGAGACCCTTTCATCAGGAAAGGGGTATCAGAAATACCTTTCAATCCTTGATAGGCAGAAAGATCTCCTGCAAAAGAAGGTCAAGGCATCCTGATATTATTTCAATTCCTTAATAGGTGCATTGATGCTATTGCAGGGGCTTGCGTCGCCCCCTCCATCGGCAAAGCCGGATGGAGCCTCCCCCTCAACGCTCGCCTTGCTCGCTGGGTAGACACCCACTGGAGGCGCAAGCCGGATGACCTCGTCGTCATGCTGCTGTTAATGCAGTCTTTGCGCACGATGAGCGTTTCAATTAGTGTCACAAACTTGCCCGTGGGTATCTATAAAGCATAGAGCCTCTCCTTATAGCCTTTCAGAGAAGCCTTGATCTGATCTATCTTTTCTTTGCATGATTCTATAAAGTTCTGATCGGAGATGGAGGCTGTGTTAACTGCTACATAGTCCGCTGCCCCTTCTACTGCGGATATCGCCATCCTGATACCAACCTTAAGATCAGGAAGTGTCTTTTTATTAATATCTGGAGCTATCTCTTCAATTATAGACAATAGTTGGATGCCTTTTTCTGCCACACTAAGGGGTATCAGGGTGGCCTTTTTCAGAGATTCCTCAATCTTTACCTTTCTTTGTGGATCCTCTTTTGGGATCTTGAGGGTGCTTATGAAACCCTTGTATGCTATTGCATCATCATCAGCCAGTCCCCTGAACTCCTCCATCAGTCTTTTTAGCTCCTCTGCCTTCCCGGCAAGATTTTTATCTTTTGTAATGCCTGCTGCCATAGCGGCAAGCGCTGCCCCTAGGCTCCCGGCAATGGCAGAGACAGCCCCGCCTGCAGGGGCAGGTGAAGGCGCAGATATAGACATGAGTAGATCGCTTACGGTTTGACCGCTTATCTCTGATAGAATAGGGGCTATCCTTTTTTCAAGGATCTGATCTTCTTTGAATCCTTTTAGCTTCAGGAGATCGTAGGATGCCATGACTAATGCCTTATCCGGTATTAATCCGATGATCTCACTATTTTCTATCTCTATCCCAAAAGATCTTGTCTCTTCTTCGACCCTGCGAAAGACTAAGTGAGGAGGCGTGGATTCATAATCGGTCAGGTTCATAGATACCTGCGCCAGATTTCTTTCTTTAAGATAGAGACCTATTGCCTTTACATGGGGGAGGCCTCCGCTTGACTCCCTAATCCTCCTTGCGATCTCTTTTGCAATGCCTATATCAGGGGTGTTGAGGTTTATATTAAATGCAATAAGGTGCTTCCTGGCCCCCACCACTGTAGCCCCGGCAGCAGCGTGTATCATTTTTGGGCCAAAGTCTGGAGCCCAGGCGGGATCATCCTTGATCCTCTCTGAAAGTGATTCGAGCCCGCCACTCCTTATCTCCTCAAGCCTCCTCCTCTCTGGTCTTGTTGCGGCCTCCTCATAGAGAAAGACAGGGATTCCAAGTTCTCTTCCGATCCTTTCACCAATGTCCCTTGCAAGTATGATACATTCATCCATCCCTGTATCCAGTATAGGTATGAAAGGGACCACATCAGTTGCCCCTATCCTTGGATGGGCACCCTGGTGTTTCCTTATGTCGATTAGCCCTGCGGCTGTCTTAACAGCCTCAAAGACTGCCTCCCCGACCTCATCCATGCCTCCTGCGATAGTCAGGACGGAGCGGTTGTGGTCTTTGTCCATCTCAATGTCCAGCAAATAGACCCCTTTTCTATTTTTGAATGCACTTGCTATCCGGTCGACTTTTCCTTTGTCTCTGCCTTCGCTGAAGTTGGGGACACAGAGGACCATTTTTTTTACCATAATTGACCAGCTTGAATGATATTTATTTAAAACCTAACATAGTAGAAATTGGTATGTCAAACAGGTCTCCCAAATGGCTAATTGACATGGAATCCTGCCGAAAACTATAATGAACTTGATTTGACATGGGGATTTAATGAAGAGATGTGTGGTCCTCCTGAGCGGGGGTATTGATTCGTCAACGACACTTGCCATTGCCAGGTCACAGGGTTATGAGGTATTCGCCTTAAGCTTCCGCTACGGTCAGAGGCATGCAGTTGAATTGGAAAGGGCTAAAGATATGACAAGATCCATGCGTATCACCAATCATACTGTACTCAATATAGATCTGGGGCAGATCGGTGGTTCGGCACTGACATCAGATATAGGAGTGCCAAAGGGAAGGGCCATATCTGAAATGAAAAATGCGATCCCTGTAACGTATGTCCCTGCCAGGAATACGATCTTCCTCTCATTTGCACTAGCGCTGGCAGAGGTTGTTGATGCGGATACTATATTCATAGGCGCTAATGCCTTAGATTATAGCGGTTATCCCGACTGCCGGCCCGAGTATCTTTCTGCCTTTGAGTCTATGGCCAATCTTGCTACAAAGGCAGGGGTTTCTGGTAAGACAAGGTTTAAGATAGTTGCCCCGCTGATCAATATGACAAAGGGTGAGATAATAAAAAAGGGGCTGGAACTTGGCGTAGACTTCAGCCTGACCCATAGTTGTTATGATCCTGATCCCCAAGGGATGTCCTGCACGAGGTGTGATAGTTGTATCTTGAGGAAAAAGGGTTTTGATGAGGCGGGGATACCTGATCCGGCAGCAACAAATATAAAAAATGGTGTGGGGTAGGGGATAGGATGAAATTCATGGAGCTTGTAAAATATTTTGAGAGGCTTGAGGCCACGACAAAACGCCTTGAGATGTTCGAGATCCTGGCAGATCTATTTAAAATTTGTGAGGTCTCAGAGATTGACAAGATTATATATATGAGCCAGGGACAGCTCCTCCCCTCATTTCATGGGATTGATCTCGGGATGTCGGAGAAGCTCCTGATGAGGGCCATATCCATTGCATCAGGGCAGGAGATTGTGGAGATCGGTAAGAGATACAAGGAACTTGGCGACCTGGGAAAAACAGCAGAGGTTGTTTTAGATGGGGCCGGCAAAAGTCTTTCTGTTGATAAAGTCTACTCTGCTATCTTTGATATGGCCGGGATAGGAGGGGAGGGGTCTGTTGAGAAAAAGATAACCAGCATCGGGGATCTCCTCACTGATGTAACCCCGGTAGAGGCTAAATATATTGCAAGATTCGTTGCAGGCCGTCTGAGGCTTGGTGTTGGCGATGCTACGGTGCTTGAGGCATTGAGTCTGGCCAAATTCGGGAGGGAATATAAAGACCAGCTTGAGCGGGCATATAACCTCTGTTCGGACCTTGGGCTTGTGGGAAGGATCTTGTTTGAGGAGGGGGATGAGGGGATAAAGAGGATAAAGGCCAAGGTAGGATATCCGATCAGGATGGAGCTGTGCGAGAGGCTCTCCTCAGCAGAGGAGATCATAGAAAAGATAGGCCGATGTTCAATAGAGGCCAAGTATGATGGTTTCAGATGCCAGATACATAAGTCAAAAGAGAAGGTAGAGATATACTCAAGAAACCTTGAACTCACCACCCCGATGTTCCCGGAGATAGTTGATGCAGCGGTAAGCCTTTTTTCTGCAAGTGACGGGATATTTGAGGGCGAGGCGATCGTATATGATGAGGCATCAGGCGAACTCCTCCCATTTCAGGTGACCATACAGAGGAAGAGGAAACATGGGATAGATGAGGCTGCCAGAGATTTCCCCCTGAAATTTTTCGCCTTTGATCTCCTTTTTGCCGATGGGGTCGATTATACAGACAGGCCCTATATCGAGAGGAGGAATAGATTAAACGAACTGATTAAGAAGGGGAATATAATGGAACTCTCCAATGCCATTATTACCGAAGACCCAGGAGAGGTTTTGAGGTTTTTTGAAGATGTGGTAGGCGATGGACTTGAAGGGATAGTGGCCAAAAGACTCGATTCACCATACTCGGCAGGGGCGAGAAATTTCAACTGGATAAAATTAAAGAGGAGCTATAAAGGCGAACTATCCGATACCATTGATGTATGTATTCTCGGATATTACATGGGTAAGGGGTCAAGGGCAAGGTTCGGTATAGGGGGTCTTCTGGCAGGGGTCTATGACCATAATGCAGATAACTTCAAGACCATAACCAGGATCGGCTCCGGTTTTTCAGAAGAGGAGCTGATGAAATTGAAAGAGATGTTAGATGAGATCAGGGTTCAGGATAAACCTCATGAGGTTGATTCACTAATTGCACCAGATGTCTGGATCCTCCCTAAATATGTGGTCACAGTTGCAGCGGACGAGATAACAAGGTCACCAATGCATACGTGCGGCATGGAAGAGGGTATGGGCTATGCCTTGCGTTTTCCGAGGATGCAAGGGTTTATAAGGGAAGATAAAGGTTCACAGGATGCCACCAAGGTATCTGAGATAGAGGAGATCTACAAGAGGCAGAGGCATGTGAAGGTACAGTAGGCCCTTAATCCCCTAGCTCTCATGGGGAGAGGGCAGGGTGAGGGGTGGTTTGATACCACTGATGCCAATCGCTTTCATTTGGCTGCCTGCGCAGGAACAGTTTTCTTGGTCAAGACCGCTACATATTTTAACCACAATTCATTCAGGATATTGAACATTCAGAATTATCCTCTTTTATGTCTATCATGCTAAAAGTAATGTTATTCTGAAACAATATATGCAGTTTTATGTTTTTTGTCAATATTTTACTGTTTTTGCTTGATTTTCAGGTTCGGTTCTGGTAAAGGACAGAAAGTTTATAATAACTTGTTATGCGGTGTGCCCATCTTCGGAGGTACTCGGTGGGGCTAATTCTTGCCATCGATGATGTTTGGATCACAATCGCGGCCATTAATAGCGCTGCCACGGCGATCAGAGATGCCGTCGCAAAACGCAAGGAATGGGACAGGAAGCTTCCTCAGGCCGATTAATAATCTGTTCCCGGCCTCCCCTTTAAATAAAGAGGAGGAGTAAAGAAATGACCTTTAAATAAAAGGAAGAGGTGACGAATTCCCCCTCTTTATTCAAAGAGTGGGTTGGGGGGAGTTGAACTTATGGGTCTCATTTATAACAAAGTCCGAATGGAGGGCGTTAAGCTCTTAATGGAGCCGAAGGAAATATTATTGTGACCTTGCCTTTTCCCCCTCAACTGGTGTAAATTTATTTGAATGAATTTGACCCATAACCAATAAGTTTATGATCAGGACAGAGGGGCTTACAAAGGTCTTCAGGGTAGGTTTCTGGGGCAGGAAGGTTGCAGCCCTCTCTTATCTAAATCTCCAGGTGAATGAAAAAGAGATATTCGGGTTCCTGGGGCCAAACGGGGCAGGTAAAACCACTACGCTCAAACTTTTGATGGGCCTCATCTACCCTACCTCAGGCAGGGCATGGCTCCTGGGAAGGGAACTAAATAACGCGGTTGTAAAAAAGGATATAGGCTTTCTTCCTGAGGCCCCCTACTTTTACGACTATCTTACAGCCTATGAGTTCCTGCGATTTTATGGCGGGCTTTTCGAGATAGAAAAGAACCTGCTGAAGAGCCGGATAGAAAGGCTATTAGAGATGGTAGGATTATCAGACAACAGGCGCCTCCCGCTCGGAAAATTTTCAAAAGGTATGCTCCAGAGGATCGGGATTGCCCAGGCATTGATTAATGACCCAAGACTGGTAATCCTTGATGAGCCGATGTCAGGATTGGATCCTGTCGGCAGGAGGGAAATAAGGGATATCATCCTTAAATTAAGAAGCGACGGCAAGACGGTATTCTTCAGCTCCCATATACTCTCTGATGCAGAGATGCTCTGTGACAGGGTAGGGATATTAAACAGAGGAAAGCTTATAAATGTCGGCAGGCTGGATGAAATCCTTGATGCCAGATTGAAATATATAGAGGTCATTGCCGAGGGGATCGGAGCGGAGGTTGCCTCAAAAATAGATAAAGGGGTTATGACGGCAGGCGAAAGGATTATTATGAGATTGGGTAATGAACAGCAGGTAGATGAGGTAATTGAACTTATCAGAAGAAAGGCCGGCAGGATCATCTCTGTTATTCCCCATAGAGAATCCCTGGAGGACTACTTTATAAAAGAGGTAGGGACAAATTAAGCTGTCATGAAGATAGTTGTTATAGCCTTAAATACCTTTAGGGAGACCGTCAGGGAGAAGGTGCTCTACAATCTTCTTTTTTTTGCCCTTCTAATGATCGGCTCATCCATTTTGTTGAGCACCCTGACTATAGGAGAGCGATCCAAGATCATAATGGATATCGGCTTGGCCAGCATCAATATCTTCGGCATCTTAATTGCAATCTTTGTGGGGATAGGACTTGTAAGCAAAGAGATAGAAAAAAAGACTATTTATACAATCATATCAAAGCCTATCTACAGATATCAGTTCCTCCTTGGAAAATATCTCGGTCTGCTTATAACCCTTTTTGTGAACACATCTATTATGGTGACAGGTTTTTTTGCGGTACTCATCCTTATGACATACAATATTACCCCTGATATGATTAAGGCTATTTTATTGATCTATGTTGAATTGATGGTCGTTACTGCAGTTGCCCTCATGTTTTCGACCTTTACCACATCTGCATTAAGCGCCATCTTTACCATATCTATATATATTATTGGACACTTACTAGGAGACCTAAAGGTATTTGCTGCGAAACTCGGGAACCCAGTCATAGTCTTCCTGATGGATGCCCTATATTATATACTTCCTAACCTGGAGAACTTCAACATAAAGGGAGAGGTGGTCCATAATATTGCGCTTGACCCATCTTTCATTGTCATGTCCGTCCTTTACGGTCTCCTGTATATCACTATGATATTATTCTCGTCTGTAATAATATTTCAGAGGAGGGATTTTAAATAATGGATCAGTCAGATTTCGTACACCTCCATATGCATACCCAGTATAGTCTACTGGATGGGGCGATCCAGATTGACCAGGTTCTCTCTGAGGCAAAGAAATACGGGATGCCGGCCCTTGCCATTACCGACCATGGGAATATGTTTGGGGCTATAGATTTCTACCAGAAGGCCAGGAGCCAGGGCATAAAGCCTATTATAGGATCAGAGATCTACATAGCCCCGGGAAGCAGACTGGACAGGACGCCGTCGGATGCGTCCCACTCATCTTTTCACCTGATCCTCCTTGCAAAGGATTTAGCAGGTTACAAAAACCTTATAAAGCTGCTCAGTTATGCCCAGACAGAAGGCTTCTATTATAAGCCGAGGATCGATAAAGAACTTTTATTGAGGTACAGGGAGGGGCTCGTGGCCTTAAGCAGCTGTATGAAGGGCGAGGTCTCCTCTTTAATCTCCCGTGGCATGCTTGATGAAGCGGAAGGTACAGCAATAAGATACGAGGAGATTATGGGAAAGGGGAACTATTTCCTTGAGATCCAGGATAATGGCATAGAGGAACAGAAGAATCTAAATCGTGAACTAATCCGGATCTCCAAAAAGCTGTCCATACCCCTTGTGGCTACAAATGATTGTCACTATCTTAAGAGGGAGGATTCCAAGGCCCATGACATCCTCCTCTGTCTTCAGACGGGAAAGACGATATCTGACGCTGATAGACTTAAACTACAGACAGACGAATTTTACTTTAAGTCTCCCGCCGAGATGAAGAAATCCTTTTCGGATATCCCCGAATCCATTACAAATACGACAAGGATTGCCGATATGGTCTCACTTGAACTTACCTTCGGCAAGTTCAATCTTCCCCAATACAGCGTTCCCAAGGGTTATACGAAGGAAGGATACATGGAAGAGCTTGCAAAGAAGGGACTAAAAAAGAGGCTCTCTGAAAAGGCAGGTGATATCAATCCTAAATTGTATGAAGACAGGCTGGATACAGAGCTTAATATAATAAACAAGATGGGCTATGCGGGATATTTTCTGATTGTTTGGGATATAGTAAATTATGCAAAGTCAAGCGGGATCCCTGTCGGACCAGGAAGGGGTTCTGCGGCAGGGAGCCTTGTTGCCTTCTCACTCGGGATTACGGATATAGACCCTCTTGCATATGGTCTTATATTTGAGAGGTTTTTAAATCCTGAAAGGATTTCGCTGCCTGATATAGATATAGACTTCTGCATGGAGAGACGCGATGAGGTGATAGCCCATGTTGCAGAAAGATTCGGGTCTGACCACGTATCCCAGATCATTACATTCGGTACTATGGCTGCCAAGGGCGCTATCAGGGACGTTGGCAGGGCCCTTGAGATCCCCTATATAGAGGTGGACAAGGTTGCCAAGCTTGTTCCAAATACACTTAATATAACCATAGATGAAGCGATAGGCGCTGAACCCAAACTAAGGGAATTGATAGAGCAGGATCAGAAGATCAGCGAACTTATATCAATCGCAAAGGAACTTGAGGGGCTGACAAGACACGCTTCAACCCATGCCGCGGGCATAGTCATATCAGAGGCGCCCATAATGGAACACATCCCCCTGTACAGAGGGACAAAGGGTGAAATTGTGACCCAATATTCGATGGAGGCGATAGAAAAAATCGGCCTGATTAAATTCGACTTCCTGGGTTTAAAAACCCTGACAGTGATTGATAAGGCTGTAAAGCTGATAAACAAGGGGAAGCAGGAGAGCCTCAAGATAACCGATATACCGCTTGACGATAAGGAGACCTACAAGCTCCTCTCTTCAGGAGATACATCCGGGGTATTCCAGCTTGAAAGTTCCGGAATGAGGGATATCCTTACAAAGATGGGACCGGAAAGGTTTGAGGAGATTATAGCTATCCTGGCGCTCTATCGCCCTGGCCCGATAGGGAGCGGTATGATAGACGACTTCATTAAGAGAAAGCGTGGGGATGTAAGGATCGAATATGAAACCCATGAACTTAAGGATATTCTTGAAGAGACCTATGGTGTAATGGTATATCAGGAGCAGGTAATGAAGGTCGCCAACATCCTCGCAGGGTTCTCGCTGGGTGACGCAGATATCTTAAGAAGGGCCATGGGCAAGAAAAAGCCGGAGGAAATGGCCAGGCAGAAAGAAGACTTTATAAAAGGTGCGATTAAAAGAGGTATTGATGAAAAAAAGGCTGAAAAGATATTTGACCAGATGGCCTATTTTGCCGGCTATGGCTTCAATAAGTCCCACAGTGCCGCCTATGCCCTGATATCCTATCAGACCGCATATCTTAAGGCCCATTATCCTGTTGCATTTATGACGGCAATGCTCTCAAGCGAAATGGGGAATTCAGATAAAATTGTCGGGTATATCAGGGCTTGCAGGGATATGGGGATTGCGATCCTGCCGTCGGACGTGAATGAGAGCTATAATGATTTTACAGCGATTTCTCGTGGAATCAGGTTCGGACTTGCCGCAATTAAGAATGTGGGTTCGATTGCCATTGAATCTATTATCGCTGCCAGGGAAGAGGGGGGAAGGTTCAAGTCGATCTTTGACTTCTGCCGGCGGGTTGATCTGCGGAAGGTAAACCGCCGGGTCATAGAGGGCCTTATAAAGAGCGGCGCCTTTGACTCTACCGGGGCGAAGAGATCCCAGCTTATGGAGGTCATGGAGAGGGCCATGGAAGAAGGTGTAACCATTCAGAGGGAGAGGACAAACGGCCAGATAAATATCTTCTCTCCTTCCGTTCCCGACGGCACGGACGGCAGTTCTGATGAGGCAGAAGAGAAACTGCCTGATATGCCTGAATGGGATGAGACACAGTTACTAAGAAACGAAAAGGAGTCGGTTGGATTCTATGTCACCAGCCACCCCCTTGCAAGATATGAGTCTGAACTTAAGAGGTTTTATGTTTCTATGTCTGAGGATGTGGGCAGTATGCCTGATGGCAGCAAGGTAACGATATGCGGTATAATAGGCGGCAAAAAGGTGATAAATACAAAAAAGGGAGATAAGATGGCCTATGTTCAGGTTGAAGACCTTCATGGTTCATTTGAGGTTATTATCTTTCCTGAGCTCTTCAAGAAGGTTTCTACCCTCATTCTGGCAGATGCTCCTCTCCTCGTATCGGGCTGGATCGACAGGGGAGAGAAGGGGGCAAAAATAAGGGCAAAGGATATGGAACTCCTTTCCGATGCACTTTTAAAGCCGGTCAGCAGGGTTGATATCTCGCTGAACTCTGAAGGGATCAAAGCGCCGGATTTAATTAATCTTAAACAGATACTTTGCAGGTATCAGGGGGACTGCCTGGTTTATCTCAGGATTCATCATCCTGATCAGCATGAGTCGGTTATCGCTGTTGATGAAAACCTCAAGGTCAGTCCGACAGATTCCCTTGTTTTGGCAATAGAGACCTCTTTTGGAAAAGGCACGGTATCATTTACATAGGGGGACGGATGAAGGATTATCTGGAATTCGAAAAACCGATAGGAGAGGTAGAGGAGAAGATAGAGAAATTAAAGGGTATACTAGATAAGGATCCCTCTCTGCTCAATGAGATAATGAAGCTTGAAAGGAAGGCAGTTGAATTAAGAGAAGAGGTATATTCCGCGTTAAATCCATGGCAGAGGGTTCAGATCGCAAGGCATCCAAACCGTCCCAGTACCCAGGAGTATATCTCCATGATCTTCCAGGACTTCACAGAGTTGCATGGAGACCGGTTATTTTCTGATGATCCGGCCATAATAGGCGGAATATGCAGACTCGGGGTGAGGCGTCTTTTTCTGATCGGAACGCAGAAGGGAAAGGGTGTAAGGGAGAAGGTATTCAGGAACTTTGGCATGCCAAATCCGGAGGGTTACAGAAAGGCCTTGCGTCTTATGAAGATGGCTGAAAGGTTTAATATGCCCGTTATCACCCTTATTGATACCCCTGGGGCCTATCCTGGTATGGGGGCGGAAGAAAGGGGACAGGCTGAGGCGATAGCAAGGAATCTTATCACCATGATCTCGCTCAGTGTCCCGATCATTGCCGTTATTGTAGGGGAGGGCGGGAGCGGTGGTGCGCTGGCCCTTGGGGTGGGGGACAGGGTATTGATGCTTGAAAATGCAGTATATTCCGTTATTTCTCCTGAAGGTTGCGCCGCAATACTCTGGAAGGATGGATCAAAGGCCACTGAGGCATCAGAGGCATTAAAGATGACAGCAAGGGACCTGATCGGGCTTGGTATGATAGACGCAATCGTACCGGAGCCGGAAGGCGGCGCACATAGGGACCCGGTTCTCATGGCCGAGAATTTGAAAAAATCACTTGAGGACCACCTGGCCAACTTGGAAGGTATTCCGGTTGAAGATCTGGGCAGACTGAGACACGAGAAGTACCGTAACATGGGGGTCTTTGGCGGGGGCTAAGGCCAAGAAATGACTATCTCTCCAGGCTCCGCTTTCCCTTTGATGAGCTGGAAGATAGATTTCTCCCGCCTGAACCCGACGAACCGCTTCCGAATACCCTCTCATGTGGACCGTTACTTCGTGGCTGGGTTATTACATTCTGATCTCTCTGAATGATCAGGATATCGGTCCCGAAGAAGACATGCGGATAGTAATAGGGGTATGGATAGTAATAGGGAGAGTAGTATGCTGGATATGGATATGGGTAATTCTCATCATATATATAGCCTGACTGGGTGGCATGGCAACCGGTCATGATAAAAATCACTGTTATCCCGATCATCAAAAGCACCAGACGATATATATATTTTTTAAGCATAACCTTTACCTCTTAAAGCTAGTTTTAAAATGCTGCCTTGAATCCTGCCATGAATGCTAGCTGATCAATGACAGAGAATTCGAGGCTTATTGCGCTTTTCTCGTTCTTGTCAAGATATATGTTTGTACCAAAGAATATGCCAAAATTGTTATCCTCATCAAGGTTAACTTTTAGTTTCAATGGATCAGGGAAATTAGCATCCTCCTTAACATCAAGTATATCATCCCCCCGTACAAATGATAGCCTTACCCCGCCGTAAGGCTCAAAATAGTCATGTCTGAAGCTCCCTCCTGCTGATATAGTCCCCTCCCTCCAGCTTATCTTTTCATCCGCCATCCTTAGGAGAAGGTCTGAGTCCGCGCAAGAAGTTAGAGGGCAATCCAGTATCTGGATCCTATCTTTAGTGGTAAAATAGAGGATATTGCTATCCAAAAATAACTTTATTCCCTCGGGCCTTGGACCTTGGTAAAGGTCAATACGTAAACCTCCACCGTAGGCGGAGGCCGGTCTTGCGTCATAACCGTTAAAGTCAGATATAGAAAGGTCTGCACCGCCCCCCTTGCCGTAGATCTCGATCCTATCGAAGAATTTCAATCCGATCTTTGCCAGGAATCTTGTTGAAACTGCATCTCCGCTCACCTTGAAGCCTGCGAATAGAGGGTCCTCCTCTACTACTTTCCTGGCTGTAATACCGGTTTCAACTCCAAGTGTGACGCCAAAGATCTGCGGTGCCTCTTCCTCTTCCATGAAAAGATCCCTGGCAAGTACCTGATCTGAGACAAAAAAGGTGATCAGGAGAAAAACAATCAAGACCGGCACTCTTCTTATTCTTTTTTCTGGCATCGTAGAAAACCTATTCACCTTTGGTCATTTTTTTAACTATGCCTACAATCATATCCTCATACTTCTCTCTTATGGCTGCAAGCTCCATTTCCCTTCGCGCTGCCTCATCCCGCTGGGATGCTATCTGGGTCCTGAGCCTATCTATCTCTTCCTTCAATATGGCTTCCCTTCCCTGAAAAGATGCCTTGAGATGGTCTTATCTCAAGCGTAAGGTCAGCCAGTCTCTTACTGAGTTCTCCTGCCATTTCTGCATCACTTTTCACCCGTGTCAGTTCATCTCTTAACCTTTCTATCTCAGTAGTCCTGTCTGTTGTATGGCCGGCTGCCGTCTTTTCAAGATCAGAGACCTTTTTGGAAAGTTCGTTATTCCTGGTCTGTTCCTTCTGGAGATTCTTTTGATATGTCCTTGCCTCATCCAGCAGTCCCATGTAGCGCTCCCTTGCCACGCACCCGGATAGAGATACAAGGAGAAGGAGTAATACAGTAAAGATGAAATATTTGATCTTCACGAAACACCTCCGCCTATACAAAATTCAGATACCTGAATATCTGAAATTAAGACCGGCAGGAGAATCAGATTTGCAGTTCAGGTAAACCGCAGAAGCCAGATGGATTTCTATAACTACAACTACTTTATATTTAATTATAGGCCCTGACAGAAGAGGGAGTCAAGGGAGGTTATGGGTGACTGGTCCATGACCGACATAATATGCCCTGGTCTAAAAAAAGGGGGGGGGGAGCAGGATTGCCCTGCTCCCTAAGTAAAGGTTTCTAATCCACATCAATCCTCAAAATCAGGTGCTTCGACCTCTACGATGTCCGCTGGTTTGTCAACGCAAATATCGATAGGCTTTCCTTTCGCATCAAACCCTGTCGTTATTCTATCTTGGTTTGGTCCACATTGAAGCCTTGCCAGGGCATTGGGAGTTACTGCCGTCAATCCTAATATTGAAAGGGCCACTAAGGCCAATAAGCTCTTCTTAAACATTTTAATTACCTCCATTTTCAGTTTTATATGGGTGTTTCCTCTTGCCCATATTAAAAAAGCAAGTCCTATGCCAAAGATATAAAAAAATCAAAAAACTATACATCTCTTTGAAATATCGAGATAATTAATAGGTGATTAATAAACCTTAAAAAGAGAGGCAGGCATAAAACTGGGGGGATTGCCCACTATTTGGGTTATATTTCCCAAATAGGGTCACTTGCCCCACCATAACCTAGATGATATACTCTATCAAAAAAAGCTGGCGGCTATTTTGGGTTTAGAGAAAGGATATGATGTCAAATGAAGATAAGGATAAGAAAGGAAAACCGTTTAATCTTCTCCGTTGGTTTTCGGTCTTAAGCCTTGTTTCTATTGCTATTGTTACCATCATATCGGCAATACTCCTTTCCCGTTTCTTAATGGATAACATTCTGCAACGCGATGCGGTGTTAACCATGGAGTTTGTCGAGAGTATTGCTAAAAGTGAAAATGCAAGCGCCTATTTTGAGACGGAATTTCATAAAGAGAACAGGGCGACATTTGAAAATCTCTTCAAAAGGATATATGCAATGCCTGAGGTAGTCCGGGTCAATATCTATGCCAGGGATGAGACAATTCTTTGGTCAAATCAGGAACGCCTGATAGGATTTAATTTTAAAAGAAACCCAGATCTGGAGGAGGCGCTTTCAGGAAGGCTTACAATAGATAGCGGAACTTCCGGTAAACCGAAGAAGGCAGAACATGTCTTCGAAAAGGAGGTTCCTTTTTTTGTAGAAATGTACATTCCTATATGGGATGACACAAATGAGAAAGTGGTTGGCGTAGTGGAGGTATATAAGGTTCCACTTGCATTGTTTAATGCCATCAAGAAAGGAAATTTTCTGGTCTGGATCAGCGCTGTTGTCGGGGGCCTATTCTTATATGCTACTCTTTTCTGGATTGTGCGGCGTGCAGCCATTATGATCCGGAAGCAGCGTGAAAAGCTTGTTGAATGTGATGCATGCATAGCCATGGCAAGCCTGGGGGAGTTGGCGTCGGCCGTTGCCCACAGTATAAGGAATCCCCTTGCCTCCATCCGCTCCTCAGCAGAGCTGGCGCTGGTGGAAGAGACCTCACTTTCCTGCCGCCAAACTGCGGAGGATACTATTGTGCAGGTTGATAGGATAGAAAAATGGATTCGCGATCTCCTGACATCATCCCAGCCCATAAGAAATGTCCGGATGCCTATCCATTTTAATGATCTGATCAGGGATACGCTGCACCAATTTGAAAAAGAGATGGAAAAAAGTGGTATCAAGCTTTTCCTGGAATTGGAGGAGTCGATGCCGCTCTTGCAGGGAGATGCCGCCCTCCTGGGTCAGATGCTCAATAGTCTTATCTCTAATTCCCTTGATGCGATGCCGGCTGGAGGTGTTCTTACTATCCTTAGCCAATCTCTGGATGACCGGACCCTGATTGAGATGAAGATGATTGATACCGGGATAGGGATACCTGAAGACAAGATAGATAATGTCTTCAAGCCCTTCTTTACAACGAAACAGAAAGGATGGGGTATGGGGCTCTACTTAGCAAGTCGGATTGCCAAGCGGCATGGCGGGACGATCGAACTCTCAAGTGTAGTAGGTCAGGGGACTACGGTCTTCCTTAGGCTCCCTGTTTCGGGGTAAAGTATGCCTTGTGCTGTCTTGATTATCGAAGATGAGGTTACGCTCTCCAAGAATATGAAGGCCTATTTGGAGCGTTTCAAATATGATGTTAGGATTGCAAGTAGCGGAGAGGAAGGACTGCAACAGTTTGAGTCCTTTAAGCCTGATGTGGTCTTGCTTGATTTCCAGCTTCCGGGCATGAATGGTTTAGAGATCCTCTCCCGGATAAGGGAGATCGATCCCCATACAACAGTTATCATGGCCACTGCCTATGGTAATGTCCAGATTGCCGTTGATGCGATGAAGGCCGGCGCCCATGATTACCTAAGCAAACCCCTTGTCCTGGGTGAACTGAAGTTATTACTTGACAAGGCTGTTGAACAGACCCGCATGCAAGGGACCCTCTCTTATTACAAAAGGAAGGAGGCAGGGGAGAGCAGCCTATCTAATCTTATTGGCGAATCTCCACCAATGCACTCCCTGAAGGAGAAGATAGCGCAGTTGATCCAAATGGAGGCGGCATTGCCGGAGGGCGAACCTGGGCCGGCAGTACTGTTAACAGGTGAGACTGGTACTGGCAAAGAACTAGTGGCGCGGGCCCTTCATTATAACGGGATCAGAAAGGATCAACCCTTTGTAGAGATCAATTGCGCTGCCATCCCGAGCAATCTTCTTGAGGCAGAGCTTTTTGGGTATGAGCGGGGTGCATTTACGGATGCGAAGGAGAAGAAGCTTGGGTTATTTGAGGCGGCTGAAGGTGGAACCCTATTTCTGGATGAGATTGCAGAGGTTGACATCTCTCTTCAGGCCAAGCTTTTAAAAGCATTAGAGGACAGGATTATCAGGCGCTTAGGGAGCCTCCGCGATCAGAAAATCAATGTCAGAATAATAACTGCAACAAATCAAAACCTTGAGGAGCTGGTTCGTAAGGGGAGGTTCAGGTCAGACCTCTATTTCCGTCTCAGGATTGTCAATCTCCTATTGCCTCCCCTTTGTGAGCGGGGAAGAGATATCCTTCTTCTTGCCAGTCATTTTCTGAGAATCCACTGCCGTCGATACGGAAAAAAAGAGATGACCTTCAGCAAGGAGGCAGAGGAGCTGCTTTTAAGTTACTCATGGCCAGGGAATGTGCGTGAACTTCGCAACATGATTGAACAGACCGTACTCTTATCCAGAAAGGATGTTGTCGATCCTGACCAGCTTGCCTTAACTACCGGGCTTTCCAGGTCAAAGGAGGAGGAGACTGCTGGTGGAGGAAGAGGGACCAGGATTCTGCTCCCGCCTCAGGGGGTTTCACTTAAAGAGGTGGAGCGGGATCTCATAGTTCAGGCCTTGGAGAAGACCTCCTGGAATACAACAAGGGCGGCAAAACTATTAGGATTGTCCCGCGACACCCTCCGCTACCGGATGGAAAAATATAAGCTGGAATCCTCATGACCACTTAATCCTCTCCTCTTATAGGTCCCCTGGTCTGCTTTATCACTGCGCGGTGATGTTTCTCCTCAAGTATCTTTTCTT
Source organism: uncultured Nitrospirota bacterium (assembly GCA_964481895.1). GTDB lineage: Bacteria > Nitrospirota > Nitrospiria > JACRHA01 > JACRHA01 > JACRHA01. The sequence continues at coordinate 47,494 of CAYZUL010000013.1, forward strand.
TGGCGCGCTTGCTTCGCCTTCTTTTTTGCCTTCGGATCTTCTCGATCTCCTGCTGGTGTCTGCTTTCTGCGCCTAAAACCATCTCTTCCATCTTCTCAGCCAGGCGCCTTCTCGCAATGTATCTGTTCATCCCCTGGGTGCGGGCCTCCTGACAGCGCACTAAAAGCCCGGAGGGGCGATGGATCAGCATGACACAGGTTGAGACCTTGTTTACATTCTGGCCGCCATGGCCGCTTGAGCGTACAAAGCGCTCCTCAAGGTCATCTTCGCTGATGCCTAATTTTTGGAGACGCCTTTCAAGGGTCTTCCATTTTTCAGTACTGACAGATGAATTAGACATATATTTGACTCACCGGATGAACTGGATTATAACAAAGGGCAGGGATGGAAGAAAGGGGGTTTCAGGCAATATGTCTATCTGGTTTAAAAAGGTCACGCCGGAAGATCTGAATAACCTGTACATGAAGACTATGGTTGACCACCTTGGGATCGAATTCCTGGAGGTAGGTGATGATTATATTAAGGCCAGGATGCCAGTAGATCACAGGACCAAACAGCCGGCAGGTATTCTGCATGGGGGTGCATCCGTTGCCCTGGCAGAGACCCTTGGAAGCATGGCGGCAAACCTTTGTGTGGACAGAAACAGGAAGATGTGCGTGGGGTTAGAAATAAATGCCAACCATATCCGACAGGCCAGATCAGGTTTTGTATACGGTATCGCCAGGCCAATTCATATCGGTCTTACTACCCAATTGTGGGAGATCAAGATTCAAAACGAGAAGGATAAGCTGGTCTGCATCTCCAGGATTACCATGGCGGTATTGAACCTGGGTTCCTTAAAAATAGTTAAATTATAAGTAGATACTCACCGATAATCCTATGGGTATCTATTTAATCTTCTTGAGATCCTCCGATATTTCCATTATACTGTTTTTGCTTATCCTCGGCTTCTGGCCAATAAAAAAGATATACCTGCCTGACAGCGGGCAGGAAGTTTATACTATCCAGGAAGATAAGAGCTATGGCTCGATCGAGAAACAATAAAACCAAAAAGAACAGCAACGGCGCGAACCTCGGTTTCGAGGAAAAGCTCTGGCAGGCTGCCGATAAAATGCGGGGTCATATGGATCCTGCTGAGTATAAACATGTTGCCCTCGGGCTTATATTCTTAAAGTATATCTCTGATGCCTTTGAGGAACGCTACGGATATCTGGAGAATGCCATAGCAGACCCATCTGATGCGCTTTACATCAAGGAGCCAGAGGCACGATACAGTGCCATTGAAGATCGGGACGAGTACACATCAGAAAATATCTTCTGGGTGCCGAAAGAGGCTCGCTGGCGGCATCTTCAAGCCAATGCAAAACAGCCCGCCATAGGAAAACTAATCGATGACGCCATGGTGGCCATTGAGAAGGCCAATCCATTTTTAAAAGGGGTCCTTGCCAAGGATTATGCAAGGCAGTCTCTCGACAAACAGCGCCTGGGTGAACTTATCGATCTGATCGGCACCATAGGGCTTGGCGACAAAGAGAGCCGATCCAAAGACATACTTGGCCGTGTCTATGAATATTTCTTGAGCAAATTCGCCAGCGCCGAAGGCAAGAAGGGTGGGGAGTTCTACACCCCGCGCTGCGTCGTAAAACTCCTGGTCGAGATGATCGAACCGTATCAAGGACGCGTCTATGATCCCTGCTGCGGTTCCTCCGGCATGTTTGTGCAATCGGTGGAGTTCATCGAGGCGCATGCGAGCGGCAACGGGAATGGCGGCAAGGTCAAGGGTAGCATCAGCATCTATGGCCAGGAATCGAATTCCACCACCTGGCGTCTGGCAAAGATGAATCTGGCGATTCGCGGTATTGAGGCAAACCTCGGCCCGAACAATGCCGATACGTTTCATAACGATCTGCACAAGGATCTCAAGGCCGACTTCATTCTGGCCAATCCGCCGTTCAATATGAGCGACTGGGGCGGCGAGCGCCTCCGCAGTGATGTCCGCTGGAATTACGGGCCTCCGCCCGTGGGCAATGCCAACTACGCCTGGGTTCAGCACATGATTCATCACCTTGCGTCGAGCGACATTGCCGGTTTTGTACTGGCCAACGGCTCCATGTCGTCCAATCAATCCGGCGAAGGCGAGATTCGGAAAAATATCATTGAGGCTGACTTGGTGGATTGCATGATCGCACTGCCTGGACAGCTTTTCTACGGATCGCAGATTCCGGCGTGTCTTTGGTTTATTGCCCGGAATAAATCCGGTCAACCCTCATCCGGCCACAGGCCACCCTCTCCCAGTGGGAGAGGGGCTGGAGGTGAGGAATACCGGGCCCGAAAGGGCGAGGTATTGTTTATTGATGTGCGGAAGATGGGCAGCATGGTGGACCGCACCCACCGTGAGCTGAGCGACGAGGATATCACGCGGATTGCGCACAGATATCACGCGTGGCGCTCTGTAGGGGCAGAGCGTGATCTGCCCAAATATGAAGATATTCCCGGCTTCTGCAAAAGCGTAACCATTGAGGATATTAGGGCCCATGGCCATGTCCTCACTCCGGGCCGATATGTTGGAGCAGAGGCCGCAGAGGATGATGGCGAGCCGTTTGATGAGAAGATGAAGCGGCTGACAGCACAATTACATGAACAGTTTGCCGAGTCGGACAAGCTTGAAGCGCTTATAAAGAAGAATTTGAAGGTGCTGGGATATGGCGGATAAAAGACTTGACAGGTTGAGGTCACAATTTGGCACCTTACAGGTGGAGGCAAAATGAAGGCACTGATACCGGTTGATCTGATTAAGAAGAAGATTCTGCTGATTCGCGGGCATAAGGTCATGCTCGACAGAGGGACAGCGACCTTGCGGAACTCTATGGTGTTGCTACGAAAGTGCTGGTTCAGGCGGTTAAGCGCAACCTGAATCGGTTCCCCGATGATTTCATGTTTCAGCTTAATTATCAAGAGGTTATGGCTTTGAGGTCACAAACTGTGACCTCAAAAACCGGCAGAGGGGGCCGAAGGTATCTGCCTTATGTTTTTACTGAGCAGGGGGTCGCCATGCTCTCTTCAGTATTGAATAGCGAAAGGGCTATCGAAGTCAATATTCTCATAATAAGGGCCTTCGTCAAACTTCGTGAAATGCTTGCAACCCACAAAGATTTGGCGAAAAAGCTGGAAGAGATGGAGAAGAAATATGACGCCCAGTTCAAGGTGGTTCGCACCCAAGGCGCTTGAGCTAGTGACGAGAAGCCAGCGCCTTCGTGCGCTGCTCTCCTCGCGGTTCCCGCTAATCATAGTAGATGAGGCACAGGACACTGCCGAGGACCAATGGGCAATTGCAAAGCTGCTAGCACAGCAGTCACAACTAATGTGTCTGGCTGATTTGGATCAGCAGATATATGACTTTCTACCAGGGGTGAGTTCGGAACGAGTCGAACAGATTATGGAGGTATTACATCCGCTGCGGGTTGACTTGCAGGCCCAGAATCATCGCAGCCCGAACTGCGAGATCGTGTTGTTTGGGAACGACGTGTTGCTCGGGACTCCGCGTGGGACCTTATATATCGGCGTCTCGCGTTTGAAGTTTCACCCCAAGAGGGCCAGGCGCGATTTGGCGATCCGGCAGAGCGTCGGGATGTCCATTCAACGCGTCGAACAGCTTACCGGCAGCCGCCCAGAAAGCATTGCGCTTTTTGCTGCTTGGGGGAAGGGTGTTAACCTGCTTACACAAGCTCTTACTGGAGATGGAGAAGGTCAGCGAATTCCCCATCGAGTTATCATCGACGAAGCGCCTGTCTTACTTTCCAGTCGAGTCGTGGCCTTCCTTATGGAGCCCCGATGGCCAGCATCTGATGAGTTGATTGAACTTGCGGATGGCCTCGAATTATGTGCCAACGTGTATCGCTCCAAGGGAAGGGTCGGCAACCTCAATCAAGCCAGCCGTCTTGCGGTGGCAGCAACTCAGGCGCGCGAAGGAACCCAACCTAAACGGAACAGTATCGCGGTCGGATTTCTTGAAATCTTACGCGCATTGCGAAGCCATAATTTCTCAGGTGAACCGCGATCTGATTGGCTGAATACCAGGCGTCTCCTTGCGAACTGCCGAGCAAACCCGCTGTCGGACATTGCGGGCTATGCCGAACAGCTAGTGGCGTTCCAGCGAGGTCACAGAATAGCGAGGGCGCTTACAGAACTCTGGCAGTTGTACGGGGACTATCGAGGTGCCCGAATTGCGCTTGACGACGCAATTGCGGCCGACCAGTTGTTCTCGGGAGGAAATGACCTTGGCGGTATTCATGTCATGACAGCCCACAAGTCGAAAGGGAAGGAATTCGATGCTGTTGTGATATTCGATGATCCGAACAGTTGTCCACTCATTTACTGCGATGAACCATATCCCTATCGGCGAAGTCGAAAGCTGGCCCGCGTAGCGATCACGAGGGCACGCCACCACGTCTTGATACTGACAGATGCGTCGCGCTCATCGCCACTGTTGGATGGTCATAAGCTGTAGTTTGGTTCTTTCACCAAACAGCTCAGAGTTGCAGGACAGACTGGTGAAACGACCGGTCGGAGATAAATCGGAATTCTTGAAACAGGCCGGTTATATGCGGGATAATTGGCAACGGCGGTAGGGGGATGATGAGGTACAAACTATTTCAACAGGTGGCGCTGAGCCAAGATATTCCGGAGAAACATCTTCGGGGAGGAGATATTGCCACCATCGTGGAGTTTCATCCGGTAAAGAAGGGCGAACCTGGCTATACGATCGAGGTCTTTAACGCAATCGGGGAGACCATCGTCGTGACAACGGTGCCGAAAAGCTTTCTTCAGGAACTCACAGCCGATGAAATTCTTCATATTCGACCACTTGCCAAAGTGGGATGACGAACTGAGCGCGGGACCACATCTATTTAGACGCTATTGAGGTTTTATCGTTTTTAAAGAGCTATAATCAAAAAGTGTGGAAAAAGTAAAGAAGGCAGCGTATCCTTT